>JBEEJL010000139.1:0-8063 GCA_041169175.1 Pseudomonadota bacterium
ATTGGCTTCTTCCGGCGTGCGATTACGTTTGTGATGGTTGCAGCGTTTGCAGGCGGTGACGAGGTTCATCCATTTATTGCCGCCGCCTTTTGATAAAGGCGTCACGTGTTCGCAATCGAGATCGGAGCGTTTGAAGCGCCCGCCGCAATAAGCGCACATATGGCGATCGCGTTCGAGCAGGGCGTCTTTGGTGATTTGCGGGACATGCGGGCCGTTGCGCATTTTGAATTCCGGCCCGCGTACAGCGATGATGCTGTTGGCGACAATGATCGAGCGTTGGCCAGAAGCGCGAGCAATGCCGCCGTGGTAAGTGAATTCGGTGGCGCCAATACTCCACGCGACCATGTCTTTCACATAGTAGTGAACCGCGGTTTCCATTTCAATCCACTTACGCGGCGTACCTGCCACGTCACGCGCCAGAATTTTCTGCGACACGTTCAATTCCCCCGTTAAAGACGAGATGAGACGTAGTTTAATCAGAACTTCATACTTTAATCAATAGTTTGACTGTACTTTTATGTGTCCGTTCGTAAATCAGCGGAAATCGGGTAGGATGTCGTCATGGTATTTTATCGAGGAAAACAATGAATTTCAGCATGAAATCGAAGCGGCAACTGGGATTGGGCTTGTTAATGCTGGCTTTGTTGGGCGCCTGCGCGGCGACTACCGGTTCAGCCGCCAAGCCTATTTCTGCAGCCACAGCGGAGGAGGCCGAAAAGTTCGTCGCCGATGCCGAGCGTCGGCGCGCCGATTACGGCTTGCGCGCTAATCGTGTCTCCTGGGTAAACGCCACTTTCATTAATGATGATACCGACACGATGGCGGCAGAATCGACTAATGAAGGTTTGGCGTTGACTGATGAATTGGCGCGCGGTGCTCGACGTTTCGACGGCGTCGCCGTCAAGCCTGAAGTCGAACGTAAATTGAAACTGCTCAAATTAGCTTTCACCGATCCGGCTCCTTCGGACGCGAAGGTGCGGGAAGAATTATCGAAATTGGTCGTGTCGATGCAAAGCGATTACGGTAAGGGAAAATATTGCCCGAATAATGACCAAAGCAAATGCCTAACCTTGGGCGACATGGAAAAAGTCTTGGCGGAAAGCCGCGACCCGGCCGAATTGAAAAAAGTGTGGCTCGGTTGGCATACGGTGTCGCAGCCGATGCGCGATCGTTATGCGCGTTTTGTTGAGTTGTCGAACCAAGGCGCGCGCGAAATGGGTTTTCCCAATACCGGTGAATTATGGCGTTCGCAATATGAGATGTCGCCGCCGGCATTTTCTGCCGAAACGGAACGACTGTG
This sequence comes from Pseudomonadota bacterium, assembly GCA_041169175.1. GTDB lineage: Bacteria > Pseudomonadota > Gammaproteobacteria > Burkholderiales > JBEEJL01 > JBEEJL01. The sequence goes on from JBEEJL010000139.1 coordinate 1,301, forward strand.
GCAGCAAGTCAAACCGCTGTATGAATCGCTCTACATCTACGTGCGCAATAAATTAGCCGATCAATATAGCGATAATATTGTCGGCCGCGATAAACCGATTCCTGCGCATTTGCTCGGCAATATGTGGAGCCAGCAATGGGGCAATATTTATCCGTTAGTGAAACCGGCGCAATCCAATGCGACTTATGACCTCACAGCCGCGCTGAAAAAGAAAAACACCACGCCGCAGCAAATGGTGAAGTACGGCGAAAGTTTTTTTACTTCGCTGGGTTTGCCGGCCTTGCCGGAAACTTTTTGGCAACGTTCATTATTCGTCAAACCGCAGGACCGCGAAGTAGTCTGCCATGCCAGCGCTTGGGATCTCGACGACAAAAATGATGTGCGTATCAAGATGTGCATCGAAATTAACGCCGAAGATTTTTCTACTGTGCACCACGAATTGGGCCACAACTATTATCAACTCGCCTACAACCAACAACCGCAACTTTTCCGCGAAGGCGCGAATGATGGCTTTCATGAGGCGATTGGCGACACCATCGCGCTATCGGTGACGCCGGATTATTTACAAAAAATCGGTTTGATCGACAAGGCGCCGGATGCATCGAACGATACGGGTTGGCTGCTCGAACAAGCGTTGGATAAAATTGCGTTTCTGCCGTTCGGCTATTTGATGGATCAGTGGCGCTGGAAAGTGTTCGCGGGCGAAGCCAAGCCGCAAGATTATGACAAGCTATGGTGGGAGTTACGCGAAAAATATCAAGGCATCACGCGGCCTGAGCCAACCCAAGCGGGTGGCTTTGATGCAGGCGCGAAATATCACGTCGCCGCGAATGTGCCGTATATGCGTTACTTCATGGCGCATGTGATGCAATATCAATTTCATCGCGCGCTATGTAAAGAGTCCGGCTATAGCGGCCCGCTGCATCGTTGCTCGATTTACGGCAGCAAGGCGGCAGGCGATAAATTAAAACTGATGCTGGAAAAAGGCTCAAGCCAAGCCTGGCCGCAAACCTTAAAATTGATAACCGGCGAAGAAAGTATGGATGCGTCTGCGATTCTCGATTATTACGCACCGCTGAAAAAGTGGCTCGACGAGCAAAACGCGGGCTATCTCTCGAAGCGTTTGGTAAAATAGTAAGTATTTGATTGTATTGAAGTTTTTTTGATTAAAATTTAAGCAATTCCATCGCGATTTATATTGCGCGATACTTGTCTTAATTGGTGAGTAATCGAGGATTCATATGTACACCCAACTGATCGACACTGGCGCAAAATCGCATCGCTCGCTTGAAGACATGCCCGCAGACGAACGCGCATTTCAACAACGCATCGATGCAGGCATTCGCATCGAAGCCAAAGACTGGATGCCCGATTCCTATCGCAAAACGTTGACGCGGCAAATGTCGCAACATGCGCATTCCGAAATCGTCGGCATGTTGCCCGAAGGCAATTGGATCACGCGCGCGCCCTCGCTCAAACGCAAAACCATTTTGCTGTCCAAAGTGCAAGACGAAGGCGGGCATGGATTGTATCTTTACAGCGCAGCCGAAACCCTCGGCACTTCGCGCGACCAAATGATCGAAGATTTACACAGCGGCAAAGCCAAGTATTCCAGCATCTTTAATTATCCGACACTGACTTGGGCCGATGTCGGCGCGATCGGATGGTTGGTCGATGGCGCCGCGATTATTAACCAGGTTCCGATTTGCCGCTGCTCATACGGCCCGTATGCGCGCGCGATGGTGCGCATCTGTAAAGAAGAAGCTTTTCATTTGCGCCAAGGCTTCGACATCATGCGCACGCTGTCGCACGGCACAGCGGAACAAAAAGCCATGGCGCAGGATGCGCTCAATCGCTGGTGGTGGCCGTCGGTGATGATGTTCGGCCCGCCAGACGAAGATTCGCCCAACAGCGCGCAATCGATGGCGTGGAAAATCAAACTCCATAGCAACGACGAACTGCGACAAAAATTTATCGACCAAACCGTACCGCAAGCCGAATACCTCGGTCTAACTTTTCCCGATCCCGATTTGAAGTGGAACGAAGCGCGCGGCCATTTCGATATCGGTAAAATTAACTGGGACGAATTCTGGAATGTCGTAAAAGGTAACGGGCCGTGTAACAAAGAAAGATTAGAAGCGCGCAAGCAAGCTTATGAAAAAGGTGAGTGGGTGCGCGATGCGGCAATGGCTCATGCAGAGAAAAAAGCCAAACGTAAATTAAGTGCAGCGGCATGAAACACAATTCCTCCCCCTTCAAGGGGGAGGTTAGGAGGGGGATGGGTGTCGGTTGAATGATCTAGGAAGAACACCCATCCCCACCCTGACCCTCACCCTTGTCCTCGGGTGAAGTAGCCGAGGGTTGAAGGGGGGCGGGGGGACGTTGAAATAAACATTGCAGACGTGAAATCATTTTTCACTGAATTTCGGAAAATAATTTATGAGTAAAGAATGGCCCCTCTGGGAAATTTTCATCCGCAGCCAACACGGCCTCGCGCACAAACACGTCGGCAGTTTGCATGCGCCTGACGCAGAAATGGCGATCAATAACGCGCGCGATGTTTATACCCGGCGCAACGAAGGCGTGAGCATCTGGGCGGTGAAATCTTCCGACATCGCCGCCAGCGCAGCGGACGATAAAGCCGCGATGTTCGAGCCAGCCAATAGCAAAGTCTACCGTCACCCGACTTTTTATGAAGTGCCGGACGAAGTTAAAAATCTCTGATCATTTTAGTCATGAATCCCAATCCATTATTTGAATACCTGTTGCGTCTCGGCGACAATAATTTGATTCTCGCGCAACGCTTGTCATCTTGGTGCGGCCACGGCCCGGTGTTGGAAGAAGACATCGCGCTCGCCAATATCGCGCTCGATCTGCTCGGCCAAGCGCGCATGTGGCTGACTCTGGCAGGCGAGGCGGAAGGTAAAGGCCGCGATGAAGATAAGCTGGCATATCATCGCAACGCCAACGAGTTTCGGAACTTATTATTGGTCGAACAAGACAACGGTAATTTCGCCGACACCATGGCGCGGCAATTTTATTACGATCAATGGAATTATTTATTGCTTGGTGAGCTACAACAATCCAGTGACGCGCGCATCGCCGCCATAGCTGAAAAATCGTTCAAAGAAGTGTCGTATCACATCCGCCGCAGCAGCGAGTGGATCATCATGCTCGGTGACGGCACGGCTGAGAGCCATACAAAAATCCAGCAAGCTATCGATAGGCTGTGGCCTTATACCGGTCAATTATTTGATGCCGATGTCATCGACGAAGATCTCATTAACAAACATATCGCTTGCGATGTTTCCAGGCTGCACGATACTTGGCTGAAAAATGTCACTGCGACATTGGCCGAGGCCACGCTCAGACTGCCGACAACTCAAGTAAGCGCCGAGAAGCAGGGCGCGCACAGCGAAAGTTTCGAAGCGCTGCTGGCAGAAATGCAAATATTGCCGCGCACTTATCCGAATGCGACGTGGTGAAATGAGCATTCAAGTCGAAGCCGCTGTGGACGAAAAAATGATCTGGCAGTGGCTAGAAGCCGTCGCCGACCCGGAGATTCCTGTCATCTCGATTGTAGATTTAGGTATCGTGCGCGAAGTGTGTTTTGATTCCATTGCTGACCAATTCATCATCGCTATTACACCAACTTATTCTGGCTGCCCAGCAACAGCGGTCATCGCCGCCGATATCTCTAGTGCATTAAAAAATCACGGCGTCGAAAATTTCCGCCTGGAAAATAAATTATCGCCAGCATGGACCACCGACTGGCTATCCGCCAAAGGCCGCAAAGCCTTACGCGAATACGGCATTGCGCCTCCGGCTGGCGGCGCATTGCATCAAGTCGTCGATGCCAGCCGAATCATGCGTGCGACACTGGAAGAAGCAATCGAATGTCCGCATTGCAAATCAAAGCACACTAAACTTTCTAGCCAGTTCGGCTCGACCCCGTGCAAAGCTTTATATGTGTGTCAGGATTGCAAAGAACCATTTGATTACTTCAAACCGCATTGAAATCATTTACTTCCTGAAACGAATGAAGCTTATGCGAAACTAATTTCTCCTAATTCCCTCCCCTTCAAGTGGAGGGTTAGGGTGGGGATGGGTCAGACGCCATCTCACAACACACCCATCCCCATCCTAGCCTTCCCCTTGAAGGGGAAGGGATTTAGGGTAAATAGGTATTAGTGGTGAAAAATAAGAACCGTTAAAAGTTAAATATAATCAAATACTTACAATAATACCCATGAACACTTTCCACACATTAAAAATATCCAACATCACCCGCGAAACGCGCGACGCAGTAGTGCTCACTTTCGAAGCGCCAGAAAATTTGCGCGAGCAATATCACTATACGCAAGGCCAACACTTAACTTTACGTACGCACATCAACAACGAAGAAGTGCGCCGCTCGTATTCCATTTGTTCATCGGTGCAAGACGATCAATTACGCGTTGCAATCAAAAAAGTAGCGGGCGGGTTATTTTCTGAATGGGCGAACTCTCATTTGAAAGTTGGCGACGCAGTCGACGTATTGCCGCCAACCGGACATTTCAACGTCACCTTATCGCCAGAAAATAAAAAACATTACGCCGCATTCGCCGCAGGTAGCGGCATTACGCCGATTTTGTCGATTATCAAAACGACTTTGCAAACCGAACCGCAAAGCAGATTTACGCTTATGTATGGCAATCGCGCGTCGTCGAGCATAATGTTCAAAGAAGCGCTGGAAGATTTGAAAGATACTTACCTGCAGCGCTTCAATTTAGTTTTTGTGATGAGCCGTGAGCAGCAAGACATTCCCTTGTTCAACGGACGCATGGACCGCGCGAAATGTGACGCGCTGCTGGAACATTGGCTCGACGCTTCGTCGATTGACGTTGCGTTTACCTGTGGCCCCGAAGAAATGATGCACAACGTCAGCGCCTCATTGCAGGCGCATGGGTTGGATAAACAACAGATCAAAATGGAATTGTTTGTCGCAGGCATTCCGTCGCCCAATCGCGTCGCGCCAGTTCATCACGTCGTCGGGCAAGCCGCCTGCCAAGTCACCGTGATTCAAGACGGCCGCTCGCGTACATTCGGCATGGACAAAAATAAACAATCGGTCCTCGACGCAGCCTTGGCGCAGGGCATCGAATTGCCGTATTCCTGCAAAGGCGGCATCTGCTCAACCTGCCGCGCAAAGCTAATAGAAGGCGAAGTTGATATGGACAATAATTTCGCGCTCGAAGATTACGAAGTTGCGCGCGGCTTTGTGTTGTGCTGCCAAAGTTTTCCGGTGACCGACGCAGTTACTGTAGATTTTGATCAGGAAACGTAATTTGGAAGTAGTGCGGGTCCAACCCGGCGAAAAAACACGTTGTTCACATTCGCGTTGTATTTTTTGAGGCGGGTGGGACCCGCCCTGCCGATTATTAAACTGCCTGCAACAAAAATTCGCCGAAGCGCGACACGGTATCATCCGCCCAGACTTTAACCAATTTCCAACCCGCCGCTTCCGCGATTCCGAGAAATTTTTCCTGCGAATATTTGTAGGAATTTTCAGTGTGGATAGTTTCGCCTTCGTTGAAATAAAAAATTTCGTCGAGAATGTTGACCGATTGGCGCTTGGTGCTGCGTAAGTGCATTTCTACGCGGCTCTCTATGGCGTTGAATGGTGCTTCGTGGCTGAAGGTTGTTAAATTGAAATTGGCACCGAGTTGTTCGTTGGCTCTGCGTAATAAATTCAAATTGAATTCCGCTGTGATGCCTTGCGCGTCGTCGTAGCCGGCATTTAGCGCAGCTTGGTTTTGTGTCATGTCCGCGCCGATTAGTAGCCAGCTTCCTGCACCAGTCAGGTTGCGTACATTAGCGAGTAGGGCTGTGGCTTGTGGTGGTGAGAAGTTGCCGATGGTGGAGCCGGGGAAGAAGCCGAGGATTTTATTTTTTTGTGTGGGGAGATTATCGATTTTTAATGGGACGGTGAAGTCGCCGACGGCTGGAGTAACCGCAATATGCGGGAAATCTTTTTTTAGTCCGGCGACGCTTTGTAAAATAAATTCTTCCGATATATCAATCGGGACATAGCGCGAAATCGAAACGAGCTTTTGAAAAAGTATGCGCGTTTTATTCGAAGAGCCGCTGCCGAGTTCGACTACGGTTTCCAATTCTCCACACAGCGCGGGCAGCTCCTCTGTCAGTCGATGTAATATTCCGGTTTCAATTCGGGTCGGATAATATTCCGGTGTTTTGGTGATTTGCTCGAATAGTTCCGACCCGCGTTGATCGTAAAACCATTTGCACGGCAGGGTTTTTTGTTGTTTCGCTAAGCCTTCTAATACATCTTGCGCGAACAACAGATTTTCTGCAGACAATTCATTTAATGCTTTATTCATTTTTTCTTTCGATTAAATGGCGCAGGTTCTGAAGCCGACAAACAGGTCATGGCGATCAGGCAAATAAAAATTACGATAGCGCGGATGGTGCATCATCGGGTGCGTGGCAAACGAGCCGCCGCGCACTTCGCGATGATCGCCGAACCACGGCGCGGAATATTCTTTGTACGGGCCAGGCGCAAAATCAGGGTAAGGGGTAAAGGCGGAGGCGGTCCATTCCCACACATTGCCGCCCCATTCGATATTTTTATGGACGGCAGCGTACTCCCATTCTGCTGCTGTAGGTAAACGTCGCTTCGCCCATTGGCAATAAGCATCAGCTTCAACGGCGCTGACATGACATACGGGATGGTCTTTAGGCAAGTATTGCCACTGACCAAACC
>JBEEJL010000140.1:0-5068 GCA_041169175.1 Pseudomonadota bacterium
TGCAAACGAAAACGGTACATGTAGTTTTGCTGGCGCAAGGCAAGTGCGCTACGGATTAGCGCCAAACTATGTAATTAAGACATTCACCGCTAGCGTGAACTGTACTAACAGCGTCTTCGGTGATCCTGTGCCGGGCGCAGACAAAGTTTGCGAATACGCCAACGCCACGGCTTCTGCAGCACCAGTTCCCGCACCTGCACCAGCACCAGCACCAGCACCAGCACCAGCACCAGTTCCTGCTCCTGCTCCTGCTCCTGCTCCTGCTCCTGCTCCTGCTCCTGCTCCTGCTCCTGCTCCTGCTCCCGGGGCATTACCCCTAGGCACTCTGCCCTCAAGGGTAGTAAGCGGCAGTACCGTGAACTTGGAATGCGGTAAGGAATATAGGGGGACGCTCAATCTGGCTAGCCTGACTGGCGTGACCGTTACCACATCCGGTACTTGTGGCAAAGCCATCATTAATGCCGCGCAGCCAGTGTCTGGTTGGCAATCATCCGGCGGTAATATCTGGTCGGCACCATTGAGTTTTGTGCCGAACCAAGTCGTGATGCAGGGCAAGTTGCTGGAGCTCGCCCACACCGCGCGTGTGAACGGCAATCCCTATTTAACCGTGAAAGCGCAATCGGGTACGACATTAACGCTTCAAGGTTTATCAATTAATGGCGACGTGACAGGCGCGGCGATCCGCGTGCGAGACAGTCAATTTACCATCACCGACGGCAGTGTCACCAGTGGCAACGCAAGTGTAGTGACCACATCCGGCATCTCCGGTAACTTAGTCGGGTGGGGCGCCTACTTGGAAGGTAAACGCTGGATGTTGGATGAGCCAGGCGAATGGGTATATGAGAGCGGCATTTTATATATCTATTCCGCAACACAACCTCAAGCCGTTGAAGCAGCGGGAAGCAATGCCGCTATAAATGCGCGCAATAGCAAGAGCCTCACGCTGGAAAACATTATAGTGAAAAACGCCGTCACGAATATTGAGGCGCAAGAAGCCGTTGGTCTCACCTTGCGTAATATCGAGGTGTTGAACGCAACCGATTATGGTATCGATGCCAATTGCGCCAGCAACATTATTATGACCGGCAGCAGTGTCACTAATATTGGTCGCGATGGGTTGAAAATAGGTTACTGCGGCGATAACGTGAAAGTGGATAATTCCAAATTCACTAATATCGGTACCGTGATGATGCCGCGCAAAAGCGAGGCAGCCATTTTTGGCGGGTTAACCACCAATATGACGGTGACCGCCTCCACGTTTACTAACGTCGGCTATATTGCGATTCGTTTTTTCAGGAACTCGCTGATTGATGGTAATACCATTAACGGCGCCTGCGTTACACTTGACGACTGTGGTGGAATCTATACTTACGATCGTGATCATATTGGCTTAAGTTCGACCATCAGCAATAATCGTATCAGCAATGTGAACGGCAGTATGCTGGGTAATGGAACAAACAAAGCCGCCTACGGAATTTATCTCGACGATGGATCAAATGGCGTGACGGTTTCGGGCAATACTGTCAGCAGCACCCTTTCTGGCATACTACTTCATGCTGCATTCAATAATGTTGTAGAGAGCAATTCATTTAGTGGTAATACTGAAGCTCATGTATATATGGGTGATTACAATTACTCCGGTTCTATCAGGGGAAACATTTTCCGCTATAACAATTACGCTGCTGGTAAAACTTATTTATATGGCGTAGAAGCAGGCGATAACACAGCATTGTGGGCAAGCTACTTAGGCAATCTATGTGCAGCAGGCGCAATTGGTTGTAAATAAACTTAGTCTTTGTTTGGGATGGCTTGAAACCGGATGCAATCATCCGGTTTTTTTTCGGCTCAATAGAAATGCATCGAGGTTTGATATAATCGCCATTATTGTCTTTCGAGCGACGAAATAATGCATCAGTTCCAAACGCTGGATTGTGCCGGATACGACGCCGGGCTGGCAGGTGAGGGTGCCGTATTGATCGACGTGCGCAGCGACGCAGAAGTGGCGCGCGGCAAAATTGCCGGCGCGCTACATATTCCATTGCACACATTGCCTGCTCGCTTGTCAGAGTTGGATAAAAAAATTCCTTTGGTTTTTTGTTGTCAGATGGGTGGTCGTTCGGCGCAGGCTTGTCAGTTCGCGGTTGCGCAAGGCTATGAGAAGGTTTATAACTTGCAAGGTGGCATGAATGCTTGGATTGCTGCGGGTAAGTCAACTACAGTAACTATTTGATTACATTAAGATTTCTAAAAGGAAATAAATATGGACTTCCAAAAACAACTCGATGCACGCGGACTCAATTGTCCCTTGCCTATTTTGCGCGCGAAAAAATCTTTATCCGATATGCAGCCGGGTGAAGTGCTGAAAATCGTCGCGACTGATCCCGGCGCAGCGAAAGATTTTGAAGCCTTCGCGCGGCAGACCGGCAACACTTTGTTGTCATCGACGGAAGAGAATAAAGAATTCGTTTTTTTAATGCAGAAAAAAGCCGCTTAATATTTTTACTCAGCCGGTTCGGGATGTTTTGTCTTGAACGGGCTGCTGTCACCGAGTTCATCGATATACTTTTCCACGCCGCCGGATTCCCGGCGCAAATAATTTTCTACCGCTTTAGCAAACTCGCCTTGCGCCAACCAATGCACCGACGCAGTTTTAACCGGCAATAATCCGCGCGCCAATTTGTGTTCGCCTTGGGCACCGCCTTCAAAGATTTGAATTTTCTGCTCGATACAAAACGCTATGGCCTGGTAATAACACGCCTCGAAATGTAAGCCTGGCACGTATTCCAACGCGCCCCAATAGCGGCCGTACAAATGATGTGCGTTATGAATATTCAGCGCCGCGGCAATCGGCGCGCCGTCGCGCTCGGCGACGATGAGCAAAATATTTTCCGGCATCGTGCCGCCAATACGCCCGAAAAATGCGCGGTTCAAATACGGCGTCGAGCGATGCGTGTGATAGGTGTGGTCGTAGCAACGAGTAAAAAAATCCCAATCGGCAGCTTGTATTTCTGCGCCGCCCAGCCAGCGAAAAGTCACGCCAGCTGCGACAATTTTTTTACGTTCCTGACGGATTTTTTTGCGCTTCTCGTGATTCATTCCGGCGAGAAACGCTTCGAAGTCAGAATAGTTTTCATTGCGCCAATGGAATTGCACGCTGTCTCGGCGCATCATTCCCTCCTGCGCCATTTCAGCGGCTTGTTCATCGCTCGGCAATAAACAATGTAGCGACGATACCTGCATTTCTTTGGCCAGCGCCAACGCGCCTTGAATTAACATGGCGCGTTGTTCCGCCGTGTCGGCCAACAAGCGCGGGCCGGTGACGGGCGTGAATGGAATGGCCGACAATAATTTTGGATAATATTTCAATCCGCTGCGCTCATACGCATCGGCCCACGCCCAATCGAACACATATTCGCCGTAAGAGTGAAATTTCAAATACAGCGGCATCGCGCCGACCAGGATTTCATTTTCGTATAGCGCGAGATGGCGTGGCTGCCAGCCGGATTCGCGCGTGGTGCAGCCGGTTTGCTCCAACGCATATAAAAATTCATGTCGCACAAAGGGATTGTCGCCGGCAAGATTATTCCACGCAACAGCATGGATGTCGGCGAGGGACGAAACGATTTGTAGCGATTGGGTGGCGTTCGGTTTTTTGTTGCTCATAGCGAGGAGAGAATAACAGGCTTCATGGTAAGATTACAGCTTGGAAAACCATTTTGCAGGTCGGTTCGCCGAACCTCTGCCTATTGCATGAAATCTCCGTTGAACAAATGAAAATCGCCATCGCTCAACTCAATTGCATCGTCGGCGACCTCGCCGGTAATGCGCAAAAAATTCTTGTTGCAGCGGAAAGCGCGCAAGCGCAAGGCGCGAACTTGCTCATCACACCGGAGTTATCTATCGCCGGTTATCCGCCGGAAGACTTATTATTGCGCGATAGCTTCATGCGCGACTGCGCCGCGACAGTTGAGGCGCTTGTAAAAAAATTAAATAAAATCAATGTGTTGGTAGGCTATCCGTTAATGCAAAAGGGTAAGCGTTACAATGCGGCGGCCTTGCTCGGCGACGGAAAAATCAAAGCGATTTATCGCAAATTTCATTTACCTAATTACAACGTATTCGATGAAGAGCGATATTTCGAGCCGCATGATGAAGCCTGCGTGTTCGACCTCGATGGTGTGAAGTTCGGCGTGACGATTTGCGAAGACGTGTGGTTGTCCGGGCCAGCTCTGCGCGCGAAACAAGCGGGTGCGGAGATTTTATTGGCGATGAATGCGTCGCCGTTTCACATTGGCAAAGAGCAAGTGCGTTACGACGTGGTGCGCGAGCGTATCAGCGAATGTGGCATTCCCATCGTGTTCGCCAACTTGGTTGGCGGACAAGATGAGCTGGTATTCGATGGCGGTTCGTTTGCGATGGATGCGCAAGGTTCAGTTACCCATCAGTTCGCGCCATTTGAAACTTCGTTGGAAATCATCGAAGTGGAAAACAAAAAATTAGTGCCGGGAAAAAAATCGCCGACACTTTCCACCGAAGCCGCCGTATATAAAGCACTGTGCGTCGGTGTGCGCGATTACATCACAAAAAACGGTTTCCCCGGCGTGTTGCTCGGCCTATCCGGCGGTGTCGATTCGGCCTTGACCATCGCGGTTGCGGTCGATGCGCTCGGCGCAGATAAAGTCCACGCGGTGATGATGCCATCGCCCTACACCGCGCAAATCAGCATTGATGATTCGCGTGAGATGGTGAAAATTCTCGGCGTGAAATATAGCGAGATTTCTATCAACCCGGTATTTGAATCGTTCAAAACTGCGCTGGCAAAAGAATTCGTCGGCAAAAAAGAAGACACCACGGAAGAAAATATTCAAGCGCGCATTCGCGGCACCATGTTGATGGCGCTATCGAATAAATTCGGATCGATTGTGATTACCACTGGCAACAAAAGTGAAATGGCGGTTGGCTATTGCACGCTGTATGGCGACATGTCGGGCGGCTTCGCGGTGTTGAAAGACATCAGCAAAACACTGGTGTATAAATTATGCGAATACCGTAACAGTATTTCGCCAGT
>JBEEJL010000141.1:0-5153 GCA_041169175.1 Pseudomonadota bacterium
TGGCATGAAACGCAATCGACACCCCCGACGCGGCTAGCATTTTCAAATCATTCGCGCCGTCGCCGATGCCGAGGACGTTTTCTTTTTTCAATTTTAATTCGCTGCGAATTTTTTCCAGCCAATCGGCTTTGCTTTGCGCATCGACAATTGGGCCGATCAGTTTGCCGGTGAGTTTGCCGTCAATAATCTCCAGTTGGCACGAAGCGGTGTAGTCGAGCCCCAATCTTTGTTTGAGACGCGAAGTAAAAAAGGTGAAGCCACCGGATACCAATAGGGTTTTAATACCGAGCGATTTAGCTTTGGATAATAATTTTTCCGCACCTGGGGTGAGTTGCAAGCGTTCGTCATACACGCGCTGCAACGCTGATTCATCCAAACCTTTGAGCAGGGCGACGCGTCGCGTAAGACTCCCGGCGAAATCCATTTCTCCACGCATCGCGCTGGCGGTTATTGCCGCAACTTGCGGCTTGATGCCTTGCATATCAGCAATTTCGTCAATACATTCGATAGTGATTAAAGTGGAATCCATATCCATCACCAATAAGCCAAAATTTTTCAGGTGTTGTCCGGCTGGAACAAAAGCAAAATCAAGTTTAGCTTGCGTGCAATGCGCAGCTACGGCAGTTTTGCTTTCTGGGTCAGCATCGGTGAGGCGAAATGCTTCAGGTGCAATATTTTCAATCGCTTTCGCACTGGATAATTTGGCTAGTTGTTTCAAGTCTTGGGTAAAGACTTCTTCGCCTTGAATAATTAAATTCACGATAAATCCTTGATCAGTATTTTGATATGGTTGACGCGTTCGCGCACATGCTCGGTCGGCACGCTCATGCGCAGGCGATCTTGCCCGGCCAGCTTGATTTGGCGTTTGCTCTGCTGAATCAGATGAATAATGCGATGCGATTCGACCGGCGGCTTGGGCATAAATTGCACCGTGATGTTATCGCTGTTCGCATCGATTTTGATAATGCCCAAGGGTTTGCTCAAGATGCGCAGACGATGCGTATCGAACAATACTTGTGTCGGTTCCGGCGGCAAGCCGAAACGATCGATCAGCTCTTCTTGCATCGCGCTGAGATCGTCCACCGTGGCGCAGTTGGCGAGGCGTTTATAAATCACCAAACGCTCGTGTACATCGCCGCAGTAGGCTTCCGGCAACAGGGCAGGAGCATGTAAATTGATTTCGGTGGTGATGCCGAGGGGTTGCGACAAATCCGGTTCTTTGCCTTCCTTCAGCGATTTCACTGCCGCATCGAGCATGTCGGTGTAAAGAGAAAAACCAATGTCTTGGATGCCGCCGCTTTGCGAATCGCCTAGCACTTCTCCCGCACCGCGTATTTCCAGATCGTGCATGGCGAGATAAAAACCGGCGCCCAAATCTTCCATCATCTGGATCGCTTCAAGGCGTTTTTTCGCGCCGCTGCTTAAGCCTTCATTTGGCGGCGTGAGTAAATACGCATAGGCTTGATGGTGCGAGCGCCCAACACGACCGCGTAGCTGATGTAACTGGGCCAAGCCAAAGCGGTCGGCACGATGAATGATAATGGTGTTCGAAGTGGGGATGTCGATACCGGTTTCGATAATGGTCGAACACAACAACACGTTGGCGCGCTGATGATAAAACTCGCGCATCACATGTTCCAGCTCGCGCTCGCGCAATTGCCCGTGCGCGACGAGAATACGTGCCTCTGGCAGCAGGCCGGCGAGCTTCTCGTGCATGTTCTGGATGGTATCGACTTCGTTATATAAATAGTAAACCTGTCCGCCGCGTTTGAGCTCGCGTAGCACTGCTTCGCGCACCAGGCCGGGAGAATATTCATGCACAAAAGTTTTAATCGACAAGCGTTTTTGCGGCGCGGTGGCAATAACGGAAAAATCGCGCAAGCCTTCGAGCGACATGGCCAGCGTGCGCGGTATCGGTGTCGCAGTGAGCGTTAGCACATCGACTTCGGCTCTTAATTGTTTTAATTGTTCTTTTTGGCGCACGCCGAAACGGTGCTCTTCGTCGATAATCACCAAGCCCAAATTTTTGAACTTCACATCTTTTTGGATCAGCTTGTGCGTGCCGATGACGATATCGACTTTACCTTCTGCCAATAATTTGAGCGATTCGGTTTGTTCTTTCGCCGTGCGGAAGCGCGACAACTCGGCGATTTTGATCGGCCAATCGGCGAAGCGGTCGGTAAAATTATTGAAATGTTGTTCGGCGAGCAAAGTGGTCGGCACCAGTATGGCGACTTGCTTGCCTGCATCGACAGCGAGAAACGCCGCGCGCAATGCCACTTCGGTTTTGCCGAAGCCGACATCGCCGCAAATCAATCGATCCATCGGCTTGCCCGATTGCATGTCTTTCATCACTGCTTCGATAGCAGCTTGCTGATCCGGCGTTTCTTCAAACTCGAACGTGGCAGCGAAGCTATCGTAATCTTGCTGCTTGAATGGAAAAGCAAAGCCTTCACGTGCGGCACGTTGGGCGTAAAGATTCAGCAATTCAGCTGCCGTGTCGCGTACTTGTTGCGCAGCTTTGCGCTTTACTTTCTCCCATTGGCCGCTGCCGAGTTTATGCAACGGCGCATTTTCCGGCGCCGCGCCGCTATAGCGGCTGATGACGGAAAGTTGAGACACCGGCACATATAGTTTGTCGCCGCCAGCGTATTCCAGATGTAAAAATTCCGTTTCGCCTTCGCCGAAATCGAGATTGACTAAACCCATGAAGCGACCGATGCCGTGCTCGGAGTGAACCACCGCGTCGCCGGTTTTGACTTCGGCCAGATCGCGCAACATACCTTCGCTGCTGGCGCGGCGTTTGTCTTCACGCCGTCGCGTTTGTTTTATTTGCGTGGCATAGAGTTCGTTCTCGGTGATGAGGGCGATATTTTCATCGTCGAGAATAAACCCATTCGTCAGCGGTGCTGCCGCGAGACAGAATTTTTTCTTGCTGCCACTAAACGCGGCAAAATCATCGAGTAAATCGGGCTTGAGTTTATGCTCCGCTAGAAATTGCGCTATCGTTTCGCGCCGACCTAAGCTCTCCGAAATGAGCAATACGCGCCCATCAAAATTATCAATAAAATCAATTAGTTGCGATACTGGCTTGGGTGAGCGACGATTTACTTCCAACTTGGGCAAAGCGACAATGCCGCTGGAAGGTAAGGCGCTGGAGGCGGCGGCCATTTCTAGGCGCGCGAATGGTTTGATGCTGGCGAAAAATTCTTCAGCGGGCAAAAATATTTCCACTGGCGACAACAAAGGTCGATCCGGATCGCCGCGTAATAATTGATAGCGCGATAGAGCCTCGCGCCAAAAATCTTGTGCCGCGCCCATCACATCATGATGCAAACACAAAGTAGAAGTCGGCGGCAGGTAATCGGCCAAGGTCGCTGTGTGTTCAAAAAACAGCGGTAAATAATATTCGATGCCTGCAGGGGCCATACCGTTGCTGACATCCTTATACAAACGGCTTTTCGACGGGTCGCCTTCAAACTTGTCGCGGAAATTCTCGCGGAAGCGCGATTGGCCCGCTTCGTCGAGCGGAAACTCGCGCGCGGGCAATAAACGAATTTCTTTCACCGGATAAATACTGCGCTGCGTATCGACATCGAAGGTGCGCAGCGTGTCAATGTCATCGCCCATCAAGTCGATGCGATACGGCACCGCGCTGCCCATAGGAAATAAATCTATCACGCCGCCGCGTATCGCGTATTCGCCCGGGCTGACTACTTGGCTGGTGTTGGCGTAGCCGCCGAGCGTTAGCTGCGCGCGCAGAGCCGGAATATCAAGGCGCTGGCCTTGCTTGAGAAAGAATGTGTGCGCCGATAAATATTCGCGCGGCGGCAATCGCGTCAGTGCAGTTGAGATGGGTACGATGGCGACATCGCAGGATTGCTGCGAAAAATAATGCAGGGTCGCCAGCCGCTCGGAAATTAAATCCGGATGCGGTGAGAAATTATCGTAAGGCAGGGTTTCCCAGTCAGGCAATAAATGGACCGACAGCTTAGGATCAAACCAGACAATCTCTTCGCGTAAGCGTTCGGCATGTAGGGCGTTAGCGGCAATGATCACCAGCGGGCGCGCTTTGCTTGCCGTGCGCGCGAGCATCAGTGCGTCCGCCGTGGGGAGGAGGGGGGGGATTTGCCGCCGTTCGCCCGGCGCGGGAAGTGAATCGGTGATACGCATGTGCCGCTATTATATCGGCTAAGGGCGGCGCCTAGTGATTCAGGCTAGAGAATTTTTAATAAACCAACAGAATATTTAACGCGAGTGGAGCGGAGAAAAATTAAGCGGTGGTCGGTAGAATGGAAAAATGCTCGCCCAAATAGACTAATAATTCGCGCGCGTTGGCGAAGCGGTCGTTCGGTTTTTTGGCCAGCAGTTTATCCACCAGATCTTGATAGCCGCGCAATTTACCCGGCAAACGCGGCGCGGGGTCGTGCATGTGTTTATACACCAGCGCTACGGCTGATTCGGCGTTGAAGGGCCGCTGACCCGTGAGCATTTCATACATGATGATGCCGGTGCTATAAATATCGCTGCGATGATCCAGCTCGCGGCCCGCGCCTTGTTCCGGGCTCATGTAGTAAGGGGTGCCGACGACTTGACCGTGATGTGTGATGTCGCTTTTATCGCCCATTTCTTTTGCTACACCAAAGTCGAGCAAGGCGAGCGTGTCATCGGCGCGGAACATAATATTTTCCGGTTTAATATCGCGATGCACGATGCCCGCTGTGTGAATCGCTTCCAGCGCTAGCGCGATGTGCGACAGCGTAATCACCGCATTCAACGGCGACACTCCGCCGGAAATTTTCGAGCGTAAATCGCCGCCGGGGAAATATTCCATCGCGATATAAACGTGTTCGTCAGTGAAGCCCTGGTCGTAAATGCGCGTGACAAACGGATTCTGAATTTTGGAAATGATGCCGTATTCTTGAATAAAACGTTTGAGAAAATCGTTATCCCGAGTCAAATCTGCGTCGAGTATTTTTAACACGACGCGGCGGTTGTCGGCGATTTTTTCGGTCAAATAAACGGTGGACATACCGCCGTGGCCGATTTTGCGGATGATGCGATAACCATTAATAAATATTTCGCTGGCTTTGAGTTTGCGCCCATCGGCCTGGAAGCGATCGCCCATTGGATGGGTAGCAATCATGTCGGGG
>JBEEJL010000142.1:0-9588 GCA_041169175.1 Pseudomonadota bacterium
TGCAATTACATAAGCGAAACCGGATAAAACAAAAATTCTTTATTGAATTTCTGTCACTTTGCCCGGTTGAATCGCGCCATCTGAACGGCCTTTCAAATAAGCGTAAAGGCCGTCTATGTTATCTACGACCTGTTTAGCGCCGTCAAAGTTCGGCATACCTTTTTCCGCGCGGCCCTTCATGACGGTGGTTTTGAAATCGTCTTTGCTCAAAGTCTTGAGGCTAGTGATTAATGATGGTCCTACCATGCCTTCTTGATTAGCACCGTGGCAGCGTTCGCATGCCAAGGCACGCCATGCGCGCCAGCCATTCAGGGTAGCGGTATCTACTTTAGATCCATCCACTACTTTATATGGCGTCGCTCCACCAGCGGCAGGCGCGGTGGCAACTTTGGCCGGCTCTGCAGCGGCTACTTGCACTGGCGCGGCTTTAGGCTCTTCGGCTGCAGGTGCGGCAGGCGCAACGGCGGCTGTTTTTGCAGCAGGCGCTTCGGATTTTTCACCGGCGCAGGCGGTGGTGCTAAGCAGTGCAATAGCAATAGCTGAGAGTAATTTTGTATTCATCGCGACCCCAAAAAAGTTCAATAAAATCAATAAGTTACATAAATAAAAACATCCCGGGTTTTGGCCCGGGATGTTGGATTACAGACCTACCAATGCTAACGTAATGTTAGTTGATCGGTTTACTTGCCGTCAGGCAAAGCAAACACAGTCAACACGCCGCCGAGTTCGGTGTACTTGGAGAGCTCTTTGTAGCCGCCCACTGCACCCAAACCGTCGGTGTCTTTCTCAAGGCCTGCTGCCATGCCGATACCGGCCCAGCCGCCAATACCCGACAGAACGCCGATGTACTGCTTGCCTTTATATTCCCATGAGTTGACGTTACCGATAATGCCGGACGGTGTTTTGAACTTCCACAGTTCTTTACCATCATCAGCGCTAACTGCCTTGATGTAACCTTCAAGCGTGCCGTAGAAAACTACGTCGGTTGCAGTAGCCAATGCGCCACTCCATACCGAGAATTTCTCTGGTTTGGACCACTTGATTTTACCGGCTGCTGGATCCCAGGCGATGAAGTTACCCATACCACCGTGGCTACCAGGCGCTGGGTACATAGACAAAGTTGCGCCTACGTACGGCTGACCTGCTGTGTACTCGACTTTGAACGGCTCGTAGTCCATGCAAACGTGGTTCGTTGGCACGTAGAACGTGTGGTTCTTCGGTGAGAAAGCAACAGGCTGCTGGTCTTTGGAACCCAGGGCGGCTGGGCAAATACCTTTGCTATTTACATCCGGGCCGTTTTTAGCGGTGGAGTATTTAGCAACGACTTGAGGACGGCCTGTCTTCATGTCAACGTGGGTAGCCCAGTTAACTTTCGGATCATACTTCTCAGCCACCAACAATTCGCCGGTTACACGATCAAGGGTGTAGCCAAAACCGTTACGGTCAAAGTGCGACAACATCTTGCGCTCCTTACCGTTCTTGTCTTTGCCTTCCCACAGCGGTACTTCATTGATGCCGTCGAAATCCCACTCGTCGAACGGTGTCATTTGATAAGCCCACTTGGCCATACCCGTATCTACGTCACGCGAGAACAGGGTCATAGACCATTTGTTATCGCCAGGACGCTGACTTGGGTTCCAGGTGCTTGGGTTGCCAGAGCCGTAATACACTGCGTTTTGCTCTGGGTCAAAGCTGTACCAACCCCAAGTTGTACCGCCGCCGATTTTCCACTGATCACCTTTCCAGGTTTTCAAGGAAGAATCTTTTCCAACCGGCGCCATTTTGCCGTCGGTCCAGGTCATGGTCTTGGCCGGATCAAATTTGATCTGGTCATCAGGACCTACGCTGTAGGCTTTCCAAGCTAGTTTACCGTCGGCGATATTGTAAGCCGCCAAAAAACCTTGCACGCCGAACTCACCGCCGGAAATACCGGTAATGACTTTGTCTTTGAAGACGTGAGGTGCATTGGTATTGGTTTCGCCGATTTTTGGATTACCGTTCTTGACACTCCAAGTTACCTTACCGGTCTTGGCATCAAGGGCAACCAATGTGGTATCAGCTTGCTGCAAGAAAATCTTGCCTTCAGCGTAAGCCAAACCACGGTTCACTGTGTCGCAGCACATGACCGGAATAACGGTTGGATCTTGCTTAGGCTCGTATTTCCACAGAATTTTCTGATCTTCGAGGCTGATGGCGAATACTTTGTTAGGGAATGGGCTGTGCACATACATCGTGTCGCCAATTACCAACGGGCCGCCTTCATGGCCGCGCAGAACACCGGTGGAGAAGGTCCATGCCACTGACAGACTTTTAACGTTGTCTTTGGTAATTTGCTTCAACTCGGTATAGCGTTGATTTTTAAAATCGCCTGCCTGCATGGCCCAGTTTTTTGAGTCCTTGGTAAGCTTGGCTACGTCGGCGTTTGCGAATGCCAAGCCGGGTACAATCATCATACCGAGCAATGCACACCAATGCCGTAAATTTGACTTGCGTGACATATAAACCTCCTCAAAGATTGATATTAACTTCAGAAAAATTTATTACTAGTCTTTGGCAAGCCGGAACTTTTTAGCCTGCAATTAGCCCGACCACCATTTCAAATAAAAAGTTTCCTAGTCTTTCTTGTTTGCCGGATAACTTATTTGCAATAGCTGGAGTAGTAAACTACCCGGTGAAATGATTAAAGCATATTGTGTGCCTTACGTCACTGCATCCTATTTGCACTTGCAGCATAAAAAAACCGTGGATTTTCTACGACATACGGCGTGCGGCCCGACAACATCATGCAAACGCAGGTAGCATTCTGTAACAATTGTCATGTTTGTTACACAAAAGGACAAATCTTGTGTCAATAGCGTGTCAAAAGGACTTATACAATCTATTGATTTTCATGCAATTTTTCTTAGCCAATATTCCGGAGAATGAAAATGGAGCAAACCGAGCCAGTCAAGGTTTATACCGAAACAGAAATTATTGCGCGGCTGAAAACTGAATTGCCTTTTTGGTATTTCGAAGACAACTGGATTCGGCGCAAATATAAGACAAGTGGTTGGAAAGCAACACTGATGATTGTGAATACCGTCGGTCATTTGGCCGAAGCCGCTTGGCATCATCCTGATCTTGCCGTGTCGTATGCGTTCGTGATTGTGAAATTAACCGACCATGCGGCCAAGGGCGTGACCGATAAAGATTTTGAGTTGGCGAAAAAAATTGAATCAGTGGTTCAGTGGCAACCAAAACTGGAAGGCGGCGCGTTGGAAGGCACGCCGAACGACGATGCGCGATTCAAATACATCAAATACGATAACTGATTTCAGCAGCAGATTTTATTTCAGCACGCGCCGGGTTTTTTATGCGCCGGAACATGGCACGGCCAAACAGAAAGCATTTCTCGATCAGCGGCCAAGCGTATAAAAAGCTCAGCGCGCTCAGCGCAACAATAGCAAGAAAATGCGCCACGTCAGTTTCACTTTTATTGGCGGCAGCCAAGCGCGGCGACTCCATCGCGGCGTAAAAGTTAATCACGCTTTCCATGCGGTGATAGCCAACGCCCGTCTCGCCCGCCAAGGTTTGCAAATACGCTTCACGCAACGCCGACAAATGCTCCGTGCCTTCGATTTTTTTCTTGCCCGGTTCAGTTTGAGCGGCTACTTCGCCTAAGGCTTTCACACCGCCGCCGTCGCTATAACGATCGGTTTGCATCACATCATCGGCGCCCCAGAATCCCAACAAATTTCCCTCTGGGTCATATTTCGGAATCGCCGCCGGCGTCAGCCCGCCTGCGCCCACCAACATACCGCGCACCTCGCCGGGTTTAAAATCTATTGCTGGGCGGTGGTCCGGGTGAATCGGGGGCGCTTCTTGTCCGTCGGAAATAAAAATCAGTCCGGGCTTGTCGGGTAATTTATGGGTAATTTTAAAACCGAAATTAATGCCTTTGGCGATTTCGCTGCCGCCAATCCACGCCATCTGGCCATTGATATTTTCCAACAAACTCGCCAGCTCGGAAAAATTCGCACAAGTTTCCACCGGCGCTAATAATAAAAAACTGCGATATTCGGTAAAAATTCCCAAGCCTGCGCGCGAGCCGCAGGGCAAATTTTTTAATGTGTGCCGAATCGATTGTTTGGCGAATTCCAGCCGGGACGCAGGCTTCCCGTCAATACGGTAATCCTGCACGTTCATGCTCTGGCTGATGTCGATGACAAAAATATTATTGAACACGCCGCGCGATAAATACAGCTTTGGGTGCAATAACGCAGCGGCGAGACTCAACGCTGCCAACAGCAACAGCAACACTTGCCAGTGTCGTCGGAATAAATGTAGCACGCGGTTCAATTTAAGCATCAAGGCAGACCCAGCGTGACGCCACGCATGGTGGTCACCGCACGTTCGCTGTTCAGCGGCGCGACGAATTCACCCGCCGTGCCTTCGTCTGCATCCGGTTGCGTACGCAACGCGCGTTCGAGGTTATAGCGCGCGTCCCAATATTGCGCATCAGCGCGCAACACTTCGCGGTAACTTTGTTTCGCCAGCTCAACTAAGGGCACAGCTTGCGCCGCCAGCGGCGTGTCTTTTAATGCCTGCGCTTTACGCATATATAAGTTGCCGCTATTAAAACGCGCATCATTACGCAAGGCCGTGTCGCTTTCTGTTTCCAAACTTTTATACAAAGCCAACGCTGCAGCTTGATCATTTTTTTGCGCCAGTTCGCGCGCGCGCGCAAATTTTATTTGCGCTGGCGATGAAGTTTGAATGTCTGTGATTTCATTTTTAATAATTTGTTGATTCCAATTTTTAATCCGCGCAATGCTCCACCACTCATACGCGACAAGCCCAATGAGCAAACATAGGGCTATTAAAATTCTTTTTATAATCAATTGCTTATTTATCATCGCCATACCCGCAGTTCAAGCATCTTAGCCGCCGCTAAAAGCAAGGCTAACAACAACGCGACGCCGAAAAAAATATCCGCCAGATTTTTTCGCGGTTGTACATCGCGATATACCAAGGGCAAATTTTCCAAACGTCCGACATCATCAATCGCGTTTTTCAAGGCTTGCGGATTTTCCGCTTCATAAGCGCGATAAGGCGTGCCGAGTTCAGTAAAAAATTTATGCAGTCCATGTTCCGGCGACGCCAAATCGTTGTCGCCTGCGTTGAGCGAGGCTGATTTCAAATCGGGGCTGTTATACGAACGCAAATAAATCCAGTAAATGCCGATGCGATGCTGCTTCACCATGCGCGCAATGGCCTCGCGCGTGTCCGAATCCAGCCTTGCGCCACCGTCCGACACCAGCAGCACAATACGCGAACCGGCGTAAGGCCGATTATCGAAAAACTCAGCACTAGCTAGCAGCGCGCGGCCCATGTCGGTGTCGCCCAAACCTTTACCAATATCTATCGCGCGAATCGCCGCCTGAATCACGGCTTGTTTTTGCGTAAACTCCATCACGCGCATCGGTGCTGAGCTGAACAACATTAAGCCGAATAAATCTTCTTTGCGCCCTGCCGCGAATTCCGCAAGCATGCTGCGCGCGACGGTGCTTTTGGTGACCAAGGTGCTGTCACTCCAATTGCGGTTTTTTTCCGGGTTGAACGGTTCATCCATGCTTCGACTACGGTCCATCAACACCGCTATCTCCGCGCCCTTGCCCACTCTTTCAATCGAATATTCGCCGCGATACGGCTGGCTGAGGCCGACAATGATCAACACCATCGCCGCCGCTGCACATAAACGACGCAGCCAATCCAGCGCAGTCGATAGCCAGTCGCGCGGAATATGCGCCAGCCACGGATACGCCAACGAGTTGCTGCTGCTAAATAAAAACGGCAACAAGGCCAGCGGCAGTAACATAAAAAACCAAGGCGAGGCGAATAGCATCGTCATAACATGCCCCGCTCGCGGTCGCGGCAGCGCGCGCAAAAATCCAGCAACCATTGTTTGTTAATCGTCCCGTCGCTTTCAGTAGCCTTGGAAAAAAACGCCTGACGTGAACTGGCGAAAAACTTTTGCGTATCGGTCTGTAAATCGCTGAACGCCGGGTGGCGCGTGAAAAATTCGGTGAGATGTTGCGGAAAAATACTTACGCCTGCGGTTTCGTCAAACGCGCGATGCAAACGACGCAACGCCGCTGATGAATCAGCGTCATTTATTTTATTGATATCGCGTCGCGCACGCGCGAACGGTCCATTATGTTTGCGCAAAAACGGCAGGCCCCACTTTACATAGATCAACGACAGCAATGCAGCCGCTGTCGCCAAGGCAGCGAAACCGAGTCGCCAATAATGCGCGGATGCGTCAATCAATTGCGCCGATTTATCTGCGCGCATTTCTTCCAGCCCGTCGCGCGCGAGCACGAATGCAGGCGTGATCGGCGAGACGGTGAACGGTGATTCGGCGATTTCAACCGATTTCAGCGTGTTATTATTATTTAATATAATCAATAACTTGGATAGAGAATGGGTTTTCACATTTTCAGGTGAATTGAGAATCTGGTAATGCAAATCCAGAGTGTGTCGTGTATTCGCACCTAGCGATTTTTCCGTCACCTTTATTTTGCGTAATTCAAGCCATGCATCAACGCGGCCAGGGCGCGGCAGCGAATCACCTTGTAGTTTGAACGCCGATGGCGCGTCGATTTCAACGCGGCGAGATAACTCATCACCGATGACATAACCGAATGGACGCGGATCTTCAAAGCGAACAGCAAACTCGGCGACGCTGATGTTGGCCTCTTTTGGCTCTATCGACTTTTCCTGCGCGAAGGCAAGCGACGACAAAAACAGAAAAAATAAAATAAATTTACGCATGACTGAAAAAATACTGCGTCAACATATCCGGCGCGAAATCACCGTGAAGAAACAGCGCAGGCGATTGGCGCTGTAAAAATATTTGCTCCATTGCCGCACGATGCTGGGTGAAATGGGTTTGAATTCGCTCGCGTAATTTCGGCCGCATCCAAACACTGCGTTGTTTGCCGCTTTCGCTGTCGCGCAAGGTGGCGAAACCGTAATTAGGCAAGTTTTTATATTCCGCTTCATCCCACAGCACAATTGGAATCACCTGATGTTGCGACAGGCTTTGCATGATGTCGTCGAGCAAAGGAATCGGAAAATGAAAATCCGACACCAGAAAAATCAGCGCGCGTTGGCGCGCCAAATATTTGTGCGCGTCGAGCAGGCCGTTGGCGTTTTTACCTTGCGGGTTTAGGCTACGTAAACTTTTTTCAACTGCCGCGCCCGCGCCGCGCGAATGGCTCGGCGGTTGAAAAAAATCTTCACGCACTTGCGTATCGCAAGCGACAAAACCGAAACGATCGCCGGTGCGATGTGCCGAATAAGCGGTTGATGAAAGAATGTCGGCCAGCACATCCAACTTGCGCCCGCCAGCGCTGGCAAAACCCATCGACGCAGAAATATCGCCGATGACATAGACCGGCACGCTGCTGCGCTGCTGAAAATCGCGCACCACCCAGCCGCCGAACGGATCGCGCAAGCTGACATTGATGTCGAGACGACGCGGATCGGGCCGAGCTAAGAGCGGCACATGACCGCGAAACTCGAACGCGCCGCCGGGCTGTACGCTACGATGGTGGCCGGGGAAATGACCACCGGCTTTTGCGTTTACGCGATAATTAAATTCGCCGAACATTTATCTAGGGGGCCGCAACATTATTCATAATCCCCGCAATCAATTCGCGCGACACTTCAGCGCGGCGCAATTCATAGACGGGATTAAAAAATATCCGATGTGCAATGACTTGCGCGAAGATGGATTGAATATCTTCCGGCACGACATATTGGCGGCCATCGAGCCACGCCGCCACGCGCGCGGCGCGCAGCAACATACTCATGCCGCGCGGGCTGGCACCAGCGAGCACAAGCTGATTCATATCCGCCCCCGCAAACTTGACACCAAATTCCGCCGGCTTGCGCGTCGCGCGCCATAAATTCAGCGCGTAATCGCACAGCGTTTGACTGGCTTCGATGCCGAGCTGAATCGCCGCGCCGATGTGTTCCAGCTTGTCGAATTCGAGCAAACTTGGTGTCACACGATTTACCAGCGCATCGGTGTCGTGATAAATCGGATCGAACATCAAGGCTTGCTGAATCGCCGGGTTAGCCGGTGTTTCGATAAAAATTTCCATCATGAAACGATCACGCGCGGCGGAAGAAATCTCGAATGTCTCTTCTTTTTCAACCCGATTTCTGTCGGCAAACACCAGCAAATGCGGGAAATGATATTCGCGGTTAAACGCTGTCACGCTACGCTCAGCCATCACGCGCAGCAATAGCGAATGCACTTGCGGACGGGCGCGATTGATCTCGTTGAAAAAAAATGTGCTGAGTTTTTCGCCGTGCATCAGCAGCGGGCCGGGATCGACGCGCGGCTTGCCGTCTTCGCTGATGTAGGTGTAATAAACCAAATCATTGGGCATTAAATCTATCGTGCCTTCGATGCGCGAATAGGCACCGCCGATGGCGCGCGAGTAGGCGCGCAGCAAAGTCGTTTTGCCGACGCCGACATCGCCTTCGAGTAGCACATGACCGCGCGCAAATAATGCGGTGTTCATCAAGCGCACGACGCGTTCTTGACCAATGACGATTTTGTTGACTTGGCTTTCCAGGTTCAAGGCGCGAGTGCGCCAGTCTTGCAGCATTGCGTCGCTATGGTCGGTCACTTTTTTGCTCCGAGGAAGTGTTTGTTGCTTACCGCAATGTCTATGCCAAGCACATTGCACCATGTATTTATCTAGACGCGCAAGCTTGCTTTCAAATTTATCGGCGCATCCGATGTAACAAAAAGCATTACCATGCGAACTGACATAAACTACAGTAGATTGAAAGCTTCATTCGCGTTACATATATAACTATATGATTATATTAAGATATTTATTAAACGTATGTTTGCTGGCCGCCTGCACGCCGTTACCGCAAACAAATGTACAAGCAAACGAATGGTCGCTGAATCAAATCGCGTCCGGTGTTTACGTGCATCAACCCGCCGTGCAAGAAAGTTCTAGCGCGAATCAAGGCGACATCGCCAACATCGGTTTTATCGTCGGTAAAAAATGCGTCGCGGTGATTGATAGCGGCGGCAGCATCGTCGTCGGCAATAAACTGCGCGCGGCGATTTCGCGCATCACACCGCTGCCGGTGTGTTATGTCATCAACACGCATGTGCATCCCGATCATATATTTGGCAATGCAGCGTTCAGCGCGGACAAGCCGACGTTTATCGGCCACGCCAAACTGCCGTTGGCGATGGGCACGCGTGCGCAAAATTATCTCAACACAATCAAGCGTGATCTCGGCGCGGCAGCAGAAAACAGCGTCATCGTAGCGCCGACGCAAACGTTAAAAGACTCACTGGAGCTGGACCTCGGCGAACGAAAATTGAGCTTGCGCGCCTGGCGCACGGCGCACACCGATAACGATGTGACGGTGATGGATGAAACTAGCGGCACCTTGTGGCTGTCTGACCTATTGTTCATCGGTCATACGCCTGTCGTCGATGGCAAACTCAAAGGTTGGTTAGCGGTAATGGATGAATTGCGCGGCATCAAAGCGACAACGGTGATTCCC
>JBEEJL010000143.1:0-3604 GCA_041169175.1 Pseudomonadota bacterium
CCTTGTTCATCGATTATCGGTGTGGCGGTTGAGCGCACCCACAGGGGTGTCGCATCCTTTTTCTTCAAACGAAAATCGAACGGACCTTTTGCGCCGGCAATTCGAGCGGTAATTCGCTCTTTTGAAATGGCGACATCATCAGGAAAAACAAAGCTAAATGCGTCCTTGCCGATAATTTCATTCAACTCATAGCCGAGCATTTCGGCCATGCGCGGGCTGGCGTAACTAATAATATTTTTGGTGTCAGCCGTCCACACGGCTTCGTAGGCGGTTTCCAACATGCGTCGGTAGCGACCTTCGCTTTCACGCAGCGCATTATCGGCTAATTTGCGTGAGGTGACGTCGCGATAGAAGGCAACCATGCCGATAATATTGCCAGCTGTGTCGCGGTGCGGCGCGACGATACCGGAAATCCAAAAGCGATTTCCGCTTTGCGGAAATTGGATTTCTTCGTCAGGTACGGTAGCGATGCCGCCCTTAAGCACATATTGCATCAACTTGCGAATGGCTTCTTCGCGCGGGCGCAAAAACGGAAACGCCTCGAATTGATCGCGTCCGATTACATCGCCGGCCGCGATGCCGGAGATTTCTTCCATGCGCTTGTTCCAAAACACACAGCGCAACGCTTTGTCGTAAACCACGATACCTTCAGCCGAGTGGTTAATGATTTCGCGGTAGAGGTTGTCAGAGGGAATCATATCCGGCATAAATGTTCTGCGCTTTTGATCGTTGGCTTTCATTACATATAGTCTAAACAAACTGCGCTGGCAATACGGTGAACAAATCTTTGTTTGTCCAGACGATAAAATTATCAATATAATCAAATACTTATAATAATAATCTTGAAGCGGCCAATGTTCAGCAAAAGCACGAGAAGAGGGGCAATTGAATTATGGGATAATCAAATGCTAGCTTTATATTTTATAAATCCATTCGTCATTATCTTATGCTAACTCAGTTATTCAGCAACAAAATTTCCCTGCGCTACAAGTCGTTATTTTGGGTGGCTATGTTATTTTTGCTTGCCAACACTTTGGTCAGGCTGGGTCTGCTGATTTTTGATGCGGATTGGGCCAACGCGGTACCCTGGAAGCTCCTGCCTATTTTGTCTATAGGCTTGATTTACGATTTTGCTGCATTGACGTATGTATTAGTTCCTTTCGCCTTGATTGCACTGTTGTGGCCGAATAGTCCCTCGGGCCGTCGTGGGCATGGCATTTTCTCTAGCGTTGCGCTGATTGCCGGCTTGGTCGGCATGCTGTTTGTCGCTTTATCAGAGGGCGTTTTCTGGAATGAATTTTCATCGCGCTTTAATTTTATTGCCGTTGATTATTTGATCTACACGCGCGAAGTCTTAGGTAATATCCAACAATCCTATCCGGTAGGCTGGATGTTAGCTGCCATTGGTTTGCTGGCGCTGGGTTTATTTTTCTTTTTGCGCAGACCTTATTGGCACGCGGCGACGGCCGACGCCAGGAATTTTTCTCACAGGCTGAAACTGACGGGTGCGGTGTTGCTGATGCCGGTTATGTCATTCTTTGCCATCGGTGATGCGCCGCGCGAATTATTTTCCGTGCCGTCTGCACGAGAATTGGCGGGCAATGGCTATTACGAATTTATGCGTGCCTATCGCAACAACGATCTCGACTTCGGCGCGTTTTACAAAGTCTTACCGACGCGGCAGGCAGAAAATATAGTCCGCGCCGATCTCGATCAAAGCGCGGGTAAAACCAATCAGTTTATTAAAAGCACCAACCCGATTGAACGACAGATTACTGCTGCTGGCGTTATCAAACCGATGAATGTCGTGCTGGTCTCGATTGAAAGTCTCGGCGCGGACTTTGTCGAGTCTTATGGCGGTCGCAAAGGATTGACGCCGAACCTGGATCGTTTTGCGCGTGAAGGCATAATGTTTAGCCAGACCTATGCGACGGGTCTGCGCACGGTTCGCGGCCTCGAGGCGTTGACGCTTTCCATCCCGCCAACGCCAGGCCATGCGGTGCCGATGCGCAAAAATAATAAAGGCTTCCAAACTTTGGGCGGCGTGCTCAAGCAGAATGGCTACGAGCCGCTTTATATTTATGGCGGCTATAGTTACTTCGACAATATGGGCGACTTCTTTGGTGGCAATGGCTACACCGTCATCGATCGCAGCGCAGTGGCGGCGGAGAACATCAGCCACGAAACTATTTGGGGCGTGGCGGATGAAGATATGTTTCGTCACACCATCAAAGAAATGGATGCACGCACGGCGGCGGGGAAAAAAGTGTTCGCTCATATTATGACGACATCAAATCATCGGCCGTTCACTTATCCAGCCAACCGAATCGATATCCCTTCCGGTAGCGGGCGCGAAGGCGCGGTCAAATATACCGACTGGGCTATCGGTCAATTTATTCAGGAAGCATCGACCAAAGCGTGGTTCAAAAATACTTTATTTGTATTGATAGCGGATCACACCTCCAACGGTCGAGGCCGCACCGATTTACCGCCGGAAAATTATCACATCCCGTTTGTTATTTATGCGCCTGGTATGGTGATGCCGAGCAAGATCGATACCGTCGCCTCGCAAATTGATCTCGCGCCGACTGTGTTAGCGATGCTGAACGTGAGCTATGCATCGCAATTTTTTGGCCAGGATATTTTGACCGACGGCAAACAACTTCAGCGCGCCTACATGTCCAACTATCTGACGGTTGGCTATATGCAGGATGGATGGATCGCCGAGCTGTCCCCTAAGCGCCGCAGCCGAGTGCTGGAATCGGCAAGCGGAAAAATAATTTCTGCTGAAGATCCACGTGCAATAAACATCATGGATCAAGCGGTAGCGCATTTCCAATTGGCCGCCGATGTATTGCGTCGCAAAGAGTTGCCGCCGCAGGTTGTCGCGCGCTAAATCGTTTGCGGTCGTTTTACACGGAACCACGCTGCGTAGAGTGCGGGCAAGAATAATAAGGTCAGTAAAGTCGCAACAAACAAGCCGCCCATAATCGCCGTCGCCATTGGGCCGAAAAAAGCGCTGCGCGATAGCGGAATCATCGCAAGAATCGCTGCTGCCGCAGTCAATACAATAGGGCGGAAACGCCGCACTGTGGCATCAATAATCGCGTCCCACGGCGGATGTCCGATACCAATGTCATGATCGATTTGATCGACCAGGATGACTGAGTTACGCATGATCATGCCGGACAGCGCGATGGTGCCGAGCATCGCGACAAAACCGAATGGTTTATTGCCAATCAGCAACGCTAAGGTCACACCAATAATCCCCAGCGGCGCAGTGAGTAACACCATGAACATGCGGCTGAAGCTATGCAATTGCATCATCAACACCGTCAATACAACCGCAATAAATAGCGGCACGCCCGCGACAATCGACTTGCCGCCCTTGGCGCTTTCTTCTACTGCACCGCCGGTTTCCAATTTATAGCCTACCGGCAATTTTGCCCGAATTGCCTCGAGCTTTGGTTCGATTTGTGCCGTAACAACGGGAGCTTGAATCGATCCGTAGATACTGCCGCGGGCATTGACGCTAGGATACAAATTGCGTCGCCATACTATGCCGCGCTCAAACCCAAATGTGACTTTGGCAAACTGGGCGAGC
>JBEEJL010000144.1:0-3893 GCA_041169175.1 Pseudomonadota bacterium
GCGTACATAGAATTTATACGCACCTGATTTCACCTTGGGTGCTCGGTTATAAAAAACATCCCATCACTTTAACGCCGTGGAAATATGTGGATGTGGATGTTGAGAAACAAAAAGCAGCGCGTGAATAGTTTAATACCTTCGAGGAAAATATGAAATTACGTAATGTATGTAACTCATTGATTTTATTGAATTTATTATCATTTCCTGCATTGGCGGAACGTATCACTTTGCCGGTGTTTGATGAAGCCAGCTTGAATTCGAGTTGCGATAGCGCATTAGCCAAAGCGAAACAAATCGCCGCACAAATCGAAACTATTCCATTGGCGCAGGTGACGCCGGCGAATACTTTGAACGCGTGGAACGATTTGCAAATCGTACTCGAAGATACGATTGGCCCGGTGGATTTGCAATCGAATGTGCATCCGGATGAAAAAGTGCGCACGGCGGGCGAGGCGTGTTTGCTCAAGGCGACGACTTACAGCACCGACCTGTATCAAAACGCGAATTTGTATCAGCGTATCAAAAAAGTCAAAGCTGAAACGCCAGCACAAACCAGATTGCGTCAGGATTTGCTCGAAGGCTTTGAAGATAGCGGTGTATCTCTCCCCACGAAAAAACGCGCGCGGGTGAAAGCGATATTTGACAAGATCGAAGCAGTGCGGCAGGAGTTCGATCGCAATGTGCGTGATAACAAAACCAAATTAACTTTTACCGCAGAAGAATTGCAGGGCGTGCCGGCAGCATTTTTGGAGAAACAAAAACGCGACGACAAAAGCAATTATTTATTCGGCTTTGACTACCCCGAGCGCGATGCGATCTTGAATAATGCTGACAACGCTGATGTGCGCAAACGTTATCAGTTCGCTTTTACCAATCGCGGCGGTGACAAGAACCTGGGTTTGATGGATCAAGTGATGAAATTGCGGCACGAGCTGGCGGGCATGTATGGCCTGAAGAGTTACGCCGAATACGCCACGCGCCGCCGCATGGTGGAAAACCCGCAGACCGTGATCAAGTTTTTGCGCGAAGTGAAAACGGCTTTACGCGAAGTAGAGAAAAAAGAGATCGGCGAGCTGGCGCAAACCAAAGCGCAAATGACCGGCAAGCCCATCAGTGAAACCAAAGTCAATCGCTGGGATATGGAATATCTGCAGGAGAAAACGCGCAAAGCCAAGTTTGATGTCGATCAAGAAGCACTGCGCAAATATTTCCCCAGCCAGGCGACGGTCGATTGGGCGCTGCAAGTTACCAGCAAACTTTATGGTCTGAGCTTTGCAAGGGCAGACGTCAAAGCCTGGCATCCCGACGTGCAGTATTACGACGTCATGGATAGCGATGGCAAATACATCAGTGGCATTTATCTCGACCTGTATCCGCGAGAGGGCAAATACAAACACGCAGCGGCGTGGGGCGTGCGTTCGGTCAGCCGCGTCTCGGGCCGCACACCGGTGAGCGCGCTGGTCACCAACTTTAACCGCGAGGGCATGGATCACCGCGAAGTCGAAACCCTTTTCCACGAATTCGGTCACGTTTTGCACGGCGTGCTCTCCACCACCGATTATCAAGCGCACGGCGGCACCAATACCAAAGTCGATTTCGTCGAAGCGCCGTCGCAAATGTTTGAAGAGTGGGCGCGCAAACCAGAATCTATCGCCTTGATCAAAGATGTTTGCGCCGCTTGTCCGACGATGGACGCCTCGCTGATCAAGCGTGTCGATGACGCGCGCAAATTCGGTCAGGGCATCCGTTATTCCCGCCAACATTTATACGCCGACTTCGACATGGCGCTCGTCGCGCCGAAGCCGGGTAAAGCCTTGGCAACCTGGATCGCGAAAGAAAAAGATACGCCACTCGGTTATGTAGAAGGCACGCAATTCCCCGGCTCGTTTTCGCATTTGATGAGCGGCTATGGCTCCGGTTACTACGGTTATATGTGGAGCGAAGTGCTGGCGCTGGATATGCTCTCCGCCTTTGGCGACAACATCATGAACCCGCAAGTCGGGCGACGCTTCCGTGATACCATTTTAGCCAATGGTGGTGAGCAAGCGCCGAAGCAATTGGTGGAAAAATTTTTAGGACGTCCCACTAATAGTAAGGCGTTTTTTGATGAGATAACAGGGAAGCGGTAGTTGTCATCCTGAACGAAGTGAAGGATCTGCTTTTAAAATCGTTAAGTGAAAAGCGTTTTTGAGCTAAGTGTGAACAGCAGATTCTTCGGCTAAGGCCTCAGAATGACAACAGGTGTGCCATCCTGAACGGAGTGAAGGATCTGTTGTTAGAATTTTTAAGTGAGGAGCGCTGCTTGAATTATCAGCGAACAGTAGATTCTTCGGCTAAGGCCTCAGAATGACAACTGGTGTCATCCTGAACGAAGTGAAGGATCTGCTTTTAGAATCGTTGAGTGATAAGCGCTGTTTGAATTAAGTGCGAACAGCAGATTCTTCGGCTTAGGCCTCAGAATGACAGAAATTTGTAGAAGCATGAATGGAGTGAATAAATAACATGACCGCCTATATCATCCGACGCTTATTGCAATTGATCCCGACTTTGCTCGGTGTGATCTTGCTGATATTTTTCCTGTTCAATTGGGTCGGTGGCGACCCGGCACAAATTCTCGCCGGTAAAATTTCCAACGCCGAACAAATCGCCAACATCCGCAAACAACTCGGCGTTGATCGCCCGATTTACGAGCAACTTTGGATATTCATCAAGCAAGTCATCACGTTTGATTTCGGCCGTAGCTGGAGTACCAACGAAGAAATTTCCAAGTTGATCATGACGCGCATTGGCCCGACGCTGACCATCATTATTCCTTTGTTAATTTTGGAAACAGTGTTGGCCGTTGCGTTCGCGATGGCAGTCGCTTATGTACGCGGCTCGATTACCGATCGCGCGATTATGATTGTCTGCACCATCGCCATGTCGATTAGCTTTCTGGTCTATATCATCGCCGGTCAATATATTTTCGGCTTCAAGCTCGGCTGGTTTCCGGTGCAAGGTTGGTCGGAGAGCGTGTGGAAAAATCTGATTACCTACGCGCCGCTACCGGTATTCCTCGCGCTGATGGTCGGTCTCGCGCCGACGCTGCGTTTGTACCGCACATTTTTCCTCGACGAAATAAGTCAGGATTATGTGCGCACTGGCCGCGCCAAAGGTTTGTCGGAAAAAACCATCATGTTCAAGCATGTGTTGCGCAACGCGATGATTCCGATTCTGACTTACGTTGCGTATTTGTTGCCAGGTTTATTGATTGAATCATTTTTGCTGGAAAAGTTTTTCTCCATTCCCGGTCTCGGCCGCGAAGTGATTACTGCGGTTGAGCGCAGTGATTTTCCGGTGATCAAGGCCATCACGATTTATGTTTCCATTTTCACCATGCTGCTCACGCTGTTTGTTGATGTGATGTACAAGTGGGTGGACCCTCGCGTTTCTTTTAAATAATTCAATTAAATCAAATACTTATGAATGCTATTGCTGCTGAAGTAAAACTAAGAGAAAAGTCGCCGGGACTCTGGCAATTAGCGTGGCGCAAGTTAAAAGAAGACCGCGTTGGCATGGTATCCGGGATCATCGTCGCGTTATTTATTTTGATGATTCTCGCGTCGTCGCTTGGATTGATCGCGAAAAATTGGAATAAAGAAGTCGGCGTGTCCTATGCCAATCCTGGATTTCTTGCGGGACAAGAAAATCTCGAAGCCGCGTCGAGCAAAAAACTCGAAGAGCTGAACAAGGTGCAACAAGTCACGGCGGATTTATCCGACATCGACCCGCTCGCGCCGCGCTACAAAGAATGGGAAGAACTGGCGAAAAAATATAAAACCACGGAAACGCCGCGCGCGGATACTTTGCCTTTCGGCGGCGACAAGTGGGGCCATGATGTGATTCAGAAAGCC
>JBEEJL010000145.1:0-4847 GCA_041169175.1 Pseudomonadota bacterium
GAATCATGTGCGAGCCGAGGTTTGAGGTCATCACGATGACGGTATTTTTGAAATCCACCGTGCGGCCCTGGCCGTCGGTCATGCGGCCATCATCCAATACTTGCAACAGCACATTGAATACATCGGGATGGGCTTTTTCCACTTCGTCGAGCAGAATCACCGAGTAAGGTTTGCGTCGCACCGCTTCAGTGAGATAACCGCCCTCCTCGTAGCCGACGTACCCCGGCGGCGCGCCGATTAATCTGGCGACGGAATGTTTCTCCATGAATTCGCTCATGTCGATGCGGATGAGATGGTCTTCCGAGTCGAATAAAAAATTCGCCAGCGTTTTACACAATTCGGTTTTGCCCACGCCTGTTGGGCCCAGAAATAAAAACGAACCATAGGGTTTATTCGGATCGGCCAGACCGGAACGCGAACGACGAATCGCATCGCTGACTAAGCGCACGGCTTCATCCTGGCCGACCACACGCTCGTGCAATTTCTTTTCCATGTGCAATAACTTGTCGCGCTCGCCTTGCATCATTTTCGCTACCGGAATACCCGTGGCGCGCGACACGACTTCGGCGATCTCTTCCGCGCCGACTTGGGTGCGTAACAAGCGCGGCTTATCACTTTTAGCTTGCGGTTTGTCGGCTTGTTTCAATTGCGCTTCGAGCTGCGGCAACTTGCCATATTGCAACTCGGATACTTTTTGCCAGTCACCTTTGCGCGTTGCGGCATCCATTTCGAGTTTTACTTTTTCCAATTCCTCTTTGACGTGTTGCGAGCCTTGTACCTGCGCTTTTTCCGCTTTCCAGATTTCTTCCAGGTCGGCGTATTCGCGTTCGAGTTTGTTGATTTCCGTTTCGATCAAGTCAAAGCGTTTTTTCGACGCGTCGTCTTTTTCTTTTTTTACTGCCTCGCGTTCGATTTTCAGTTGAATCGTGCGACGGTCGAGTTTGTCCATTACTTCCGGCTTGGAATCGATTTCCATTTTGATGCGCGATGCGGCTTCGTCTATCAGGTCGATGGCTTTATCCGGCAGGAAACGATCGGTGATATAGCGATGCGATAACTCCGCCGCCGCGACGATGGCCGGGTCGGTAATATCGACACCGTGATGCACTTCGTATTTTTCCTGCAGGCCGCGCAGAATCGCAATCGTGCTTTCGACGCTCGGCTCATCGACCAATACTTTTTGGAAACGACGTTCAAGCGCGGCGTCTTTTTCAATGTATTTGCGATACTCGTCCAGCGTCGTTGCGCCGACGCAATGCAGTTCGCCACGCGCCAGCGCAGGCTTGAGCATATTGCCTGCATCCATCGCGCCTTCAGCTTTTCCCGCGCCTACCATTGTGTGTAATTCATCAATAAAAACAATGGTTTGACCTTCATCTTGCGACAGCTCTTTGAGCACGGATTTGAGACGTTCTTCAAACTCACCGCGATATTTCGCACCTGCCAGTAAGAGCGCCATGTCGAGCGACAACACGCGTTTACCTTTCAATGTTTCCGGCACTTCATCATTGAGGATGCGCTGCGCGAGGCCTTCGACGATGGCGGTTTTGCCCACGCCGGGCTCACCGATTAGGACCGGGTTATTTTTGGTGCGGCGTCCCAGTATCTGAATCACGCGACGGATTTCGTCATCGCGGCCAATTACTGGATCGAGCTTGCCCATGCGCGCGCGTTCGGTTAAATCAATCGTGTATTTTTTCAACGACTCACGGCTGCCTTCGGCTTGTTGATCTTGCACATTCTCGCCGCCGCGCACGGCGCTAATGGCTTGTTCCAGATGGTCACGCGAGCCGCCGTGCTGCTTGAGCAATTTGCCGACTTCGCCTTTGTCCTGCGCTAGCGCGAGCAAAAACATTTCCGACGCAATAAATTGATCGCCGCGTTTTTGCGCTTCTTTGTCGGTGACATTCAATAGCGATTGCAAATCGCGCGAAATCGACACTTCGCCGCCGTGCCCTTCGACTTTGGGCAAGCGCGTGATCGATTGCGTCAGCGCAGTTTTGAACGCGACTACATTGACGCCAGCGCGTGCGAGCAAAGATGACGTACCGCCGTCGAGCTGGCTTAACAGCGCCAGCGTCAAATGCTGTGGTTCAATGAATTGGTTGTCCGCTCCGACAGCTAGACTTTGTCCATCGGCGAGAGCTTCTTGAAATTTGGTGGTGAGTTTATCTATTCGCATGGCAAAACATCCTGAAATTATGGCTTACCTGATAGATGGGGTAGCCGATAAGAATTTCAAGGCCAGCCGATCAACGCGGAATATGTAGCTTTACCTCAATCGCCGACAAGGTTTGGCGATATTGCTCTAAGTTAGGCCCGCCTAGGGGGAGTGCTTTTTTTGCGGCGTAATGCGCCTCGTAAAAACGCTCTTGATCCGCCAGAGTCTGCGCCAGGTTATTCCATGCATCACCTGAAGCCGGGTGATACTGAATGGCGCGACGGAAATAATTTTCTGCTGCGGCTAGATCTTTATTGGCGTAAGCGGTATTGCCTGCTCCCATTAACGCAACCAGATCATTTGGCCATTGTTCTAACAGCGCCGAATAAGTTCGCCCTGCTTGGCTCTGTACATTTTTTTCCAGCGCAGCAGCCGCCTTAAGCGATGCATCGCGTTTCGCGGTAACGGGTAGTTTTCCCGGCGGCAACACCACCACCGCCCAGCGTTCGCTCCGCGCCCAAGTGTGCTCAAACGTTGCCATCGACAACACTTGTCTTTGCTCCAAGCCGGAACGCAAAATCATTTCGCTGCGCGGAATGTCATAACCCACGACCACGGCATAATGCCATTTAGGATACCAACTCAGCGCCAGATTCTGCATCACCAGCACCGGATTACCCGCGGCGATTTCTTGCAGCAGGTCATCCAATTGCGGCGCGAGTTGATAGGCCAGCGCGCCGTTGCGCCTGGCCGCCGTCAACATTTCTACTTGCGCGCTGCCTTGACGCTCGGGCAAATAGACTTGCTGCACCAGTGCGTCAGGCTGAATGGAAAACCCAGCGACAGTCAACACGGTCGCCAATGCAGCCGGGCCGCATTGGTAGGCCTCTTGCGGGAAGAACGGCACTTGCGTCAATTCAAATTGCAGCGGCAACCCTGCGGGCGATTGAGTTTGCAGTTGGCGTGTTTGCGGCGCGGCGCAAGCACTCAACAGCAGCAGCAAAAAAAAGCCCGCAACGCGGCGGGCTAATAAATTCATCATTCAAATAGCCTAACGAATCGATCGGGTGAAAGGAAATACTTTAGTAAAGCCCAAAATATCGGTAATCAACAAAATAATAAATACGGCAAACACCACGCCGAGTATGCTTTCGCCGCCTGCAGGCATTTGATCCAATTTGCCAGCGATCTGCTGCAATTCGTTATCGGACATCGCATCGACGCGTAATTTTGCCGAAGCCGTATCGACACCTAATTTTTGCATTTCCGCCGCGACTTCATCACGATCAAGAAAACGATTGACCTTCAGTCGCAACAGCGCGGATTCTTGCTGTGCCAAAATAGTATCCGTTTCTATCATGCCAGCGTGAGCTGTCTGCATCGGCAAACTGATGGTTAATATGCTGCAAGCCAAAATCATGCTAGTAAATTTTTTGAATTGATTCATTTCGTTCTCCATGTTGTTGCAAGGCGCGGCTATACAGCAGATTAGCGACTGAAATGGCAACAGTCAACGGCTAAATTTTCGCTGCCTAAGCGTCGCCTGGATAAATTCGGGTAAAATGCCCGCTTTGCTTCTACTAATAAATTCAACATGCCCCTTAGCAAACATTTATCCGCAGAAATTGAACGCAACGTCGCTGCTGCCGTGCTGGAAGATTGCGGCGAGGGCGATTTAACCGCCGGGCTGATTCCTGCAAGTAAAAAAGGGAAAGCCACAGTCATCACGCGAGAAGACGCCGTGTTGTGCGGCGTGCTGTGGTTTGAACGTTGCTTTCGCACTTTCGACCCGGCTGTCGTCATTACGTGGTACGCCAAAGATGGCGACAAAATATCGGCCAACCAAACCTTATGCGAAATCAGCGGTAACGCGCGCGCATTATTATCTGCCGAACGCCCTGCGTTGAATTTTATGCAAACTTTATCCGCGACTGCCTCAGTGACGCGCCGTTATGTCGATGCCGTCGCGGGCACAAAGGCGCAGATACTCGATACGCGTAAAACTATTCCGGGCATGCGGCTCGGACAAAAATACGCGGTGCTATGCGGCGGCGGAGTGAATCATCGTATCGGTTTGTTCGACGGCATATTGATTAAAGAAAACCACATCATGGCAACAGGCGGTATTGCTCCCGCACTGACGCAAGCATTCGCAACAGCGCCGAAAAATGTCACCGTACAAATTGAAGTGGAGAATCTAACGCAATTGACTGAAGCATTGAACGCTAGCGTTAAATTAGTCTTGCTGGACAATTTTACGCCTGAGTTAATGCGCGAAGCGGTAAAACTCAACGCGGGCCGCGCGAAACTCGAAGCATCCGGCGGCATTACCCTCGCCAATGTGCGCAGCTACGCCGACACCGGCATCGACCGCATTTCCATCGGCGCGCTGACTAAAGACGTGAAAGCTTTGGATTTATCCATGCGATTTACCCTGATTTGATTATTCCTGCGAAACTTTTCTCGCGCAAAGCCGACAAAGCTACATCTCCCAAGCTACTGCAACAAAAAAAGGAACAACCATGCGCCACCCCTATTCCCATCTAGTCTTAATGGCTTGTGTCGCCATCCTGTCCGGCGGCTGCGTGAGTGTGAACGGCCCAACCAGCAAGGCCGACCCGCTCGAATCCTACAACCGCACCATGTTCAAAATTAACGACGGTGTGGACCGCGCAGTGCTAAAGCC
>JBEEJL010000146.1:0-4779 GCA_041169175.1 Pseudomonadota bacterium
TCAGTAATTTTTCCGCCACCGGCACTGCGCCATCAGCCGCTACCTGCGCCGCGCTAGGTAGCGATAACTGGCAAGTCGTAGCGCCCGACAGTAATTGCGGCGCCGCTGCTTTGTTCTAGCAACAAGCTTGCCCAGATAAAAAACCGGCTGCGGCCGGTTTTTTATTTTATCGTAACATATTGATTAATATAGGTTTTTATCCCTGCAATAAACGCATTTCTGCTTGCGCTAAATTCTCCGGCGCGCCGAGCAATATCAGCACATCGGATTTTTCCAACGTCATATCCGGCGACGGATTGGTGTTGCGCACATTGCGTCGTCGCACTGCCGTCACCTCAACGTATAAATCATCCATCGATAACTCTTGCAAAGTCTTGCCCACTGCTGCCGCATCTTCGTTCAGCATGATCGATTGCAAACGCGGTTGCGCAGACTCTTCCATATCGGCTTCAATATCCGTCGCGCCGTGAAAAAATCCGCGTACCAATTGATATTGTGCCGCGCGCATATCGCGCATACGGCGTAATACATGCGCCAGCGGCAAGCCGAGCAAAAGCATGGTGTGCGTCGCCAACATTAACGATCCTTCGAGCACTTCGGGCACGATTTCCGTCGCGCCTTTTAATCGGAGATGTTCGAGATCCGTGTCGTCATAGGTGCGTACAATCACCGGCAATTCCGGCCGCATCGCCTGCACATGGGCGAGAATTTTTTCCGCCATTTTTGTATCGGCAAAACTCACCACCAGCGCCGACGCACGCGGCAATCCGGCAGACATCAGCACTTCACGTCGCGATGCGTCACCGAACACGACCGAATCACCAGCGGCAGCAGCTTGTTTCACGCGCGCGGGATCGACATCAAGCGCGATGACAGAAATTTTTTCTTGTTCGAGAAATCGCGCCAAACTTTGCCCGCTGCGACCGTAGCCGCAAATAATCACATGGCTTTGTGCATTCATGCTTTTTGCCGACAACTCGGTCAACGCCATCGCGCGCAGCATCCATTCGCTTTTGGAAAATTTGAGCACCAAGTGGTCGCTATTCATCAGTATCACTGGCGACAACATCAGCGACAGCAACATCGCCGCGAGCACAATTTGCCGCGTTTGCTCAGTTAACAGCGCATGCGTGCCAGCGAGCGACAGCAGGACGAAACCGAATTCTCCGGCGCAACCCAGTGCCAACGCACAGCGCATAGCGACCGATGTGTCATTGCGAAACAAGCGCGCGAGAATATATACAATGCCGGTCTTGATCACGATCAGAGCAAGCAGTAGCGCCATCACCCAAAGAAAATTCTGCGCAACGATTTGCAGATTGAGCAGCATACCAATAGTGATAAAAAATAATCCTAACAACACATCGCGGAACGGCTTGATGTAATCTTCCACTTGATAGCGATATTCAGTTTCGGAAATCAAAATACCGGCGAGAAACGCACCAAGCGCGAGCGACAATCCGGCCAGCCCGGTGAGATACGCAAGACCCAGCGTCACCATCAACACGTTGAGCACAAATAACTCCGACGACTTGGAGCGCGCAACCAAATGAAACCAGCGGCGCATTAAGGTTTGCCCGACGAATAATAAAAATATCAATATAATCAATGCTTTAAATAAAGCATAGCCGACGGTCGCTGCCATCACTTGCTGGTCTTGTGACAACGCCGGAATCAACACCAGCAATGGCACGACAGCGAGATCCTGAAACAGCAACACGCCCATCGTTTGTTGGCCGTGTGGCGAATTAAGCTGGAGTTTTTCCGCCAAGGTTTTGCTCACGATCGCTGTCGATGACATTGCCAGCGCGCCGCCCAGGGCGAGACCCGCCTGCCACGGCAAACCAAACAACATCGACAAGGCAAGAAAAACCAGCAAGGTCACCACGACTTGCGCACCGCCCAACCCAAACACCACGCGGCGCATGGAGATGAGCTGCGGCAAACTGAATTCGAGGCCGATGCTGAACATCAGAAACACCACGCCGAATTCAGCGAGATAAGTTGTCTCAGCGCTCTCAGGCACAAAACTCAAGGCGTGCGGCCCAGCGATAATGCCGAGCACCAGATAGCCGAGCATAGGCGGCAAATTCAAGCGACGAAATAGAGTCACCGTAAGCACGGCGGCGACTAGCAGAATCAGCGTAATTTCGAGAGAGCCGTGCATGAGAATTTATTCTATAGAGTTCTCTACAAATGTAACACGGCTGGTCATTTTCGTCGCCGTCATGCCCGCAGTTTGTAGAAAAACGTAGCAAGCGGGTTGAGTTTGAGCCGAGGAGCGGAAACGTATGCCTAAAACGCTGAGCACTGGAGGCTCAAAATCGGCTCGCACAGTAGTTTTTCAACAAACTGCCCAGCCTTTATCCGCAAGGCTAGAAGCTTTATACTCTGCTTATATGACTGCTCTGCGTAAACCTACCCCTGCTAACCTGAAAATCCTCGGCCTCGCCCGTGACGTGCTCGACATTGAAGCGCGCGCTATTGAGGGACTCGCCGTGCATATCGATGAAAATTTTCTGGCCGCCCATCAACTCATACTCAAATGTCGCGGCCGCGTGGTGGTCAGCGGCATGGGCAAAAGCGGCCACATTGCCAACAAAATCGCCTCCACCTTGGCCTCAACCGGCACGCCGGCATTTTTCATGCACCCCGGCGAAGCGGGCCACGGCGATCTTGGCATGATTACGCCGGATGACGTATTGCTTGCTCTATCAAACTCCGGCGAAAGCGACGAATTGCTGTCCATCATTCCGCTGCTCAAACGGCGCGGTAGCAAACTCATCAGCATGACCGGCAATAAAAATTCCAGTTTAGCGCGCGAAGCGGATGTACATTTATACGCCGGTGTAGAAAAAGAAGCCTGCCCGCACAATCTTGCACCAACCGCCAGCACCACGGCGGCGCTGGCGCTCGGCGATGCGCTCGCTGTCACCTTGCTCGACGCGCGCGGATTTTCCGCCGAAGATTTTGCCCGCAGCCATCCAGGTGGTGCGCTGGGCCGCAAACTATTGGTACATGTATCTGACATTATGCACAGCGGCACCGAGTTGCCAGTCGTGCCGCAAGGCGCGACCTTGGCTGACGCGCTGTTGGAAATGACCAAAAAAGGCCTCGGCATGACTGCGGTGGTAGATCGCAATCATAAATTGATCGGCGTATTCACAGACGGCGATTTGCGCCGCACGCTGGAAAAACCAGTGGATATTAAACAAATCAGCATTCTCGATGTCATGGGTAAACAACCGAAAACGATACGCGCAAACCGGCTGGCGGCCGAAGCGGCGCAACTGATGGAACAATACAAAATCCTTAACATGCTGGTGACGGACGACGACGGCCAACTGACCGGCGCATTGACCATGCATGATTTATTGCGTGCAGGAGTCGTGTGATGACGCAAGCCACTGATCGCGCCAAACTGGTACGCCTCGCTGTATTCGATGTCGATGGCGTACTGACTGACGGCAGCCTGTATATGAACGACTTAGGCGAAGAAATCAAAGCCTTCAACACACTCGACGGTCATGGCTTAAAAATGCTCATCAACAGTGGCGTAGAGCTCGCTATCATTACTGGCCGCACTTCACGCAGCGTCGAAATGCGCGCAAAAAATCTCGGCATTAAACATTTATATCAAGGCTCAGAATATAAACTGGAAACCTTGACCAAATTACTCGCCACGCTAAAACTCGACGCCAGCGCGGCGATGTTTATGGGCGACGATGTGGTCGATTTGCCGGCGATGCGCCACTGCGGTTTGGCGGTATGCGTGCCGGCGGCGCCTGCTATCGTGAAACAATATTCGCAACTCGTCACGCAGGCGCATGGCGGTAAAGGGGCAGTGCGTGAAGCGTGCGAATTCATCATGCAGGCGCAGGGCACGCTGGGTAAAGAACTGGAAAAATATCTCACATGAAATTTTCACTCAGCGCCTTGTTGCCTTTGCTTGCGCTGGCGCTGCTGGCGTTGATGGCTTATTGGTTAAACTATACGGTGAGCCGAGCAGTGGCGCCGCAAGCTTCGGTGTTGAAACATGAGCCGGACGCGGTCGCTGAAGATTTTTCCGCGCGCCAATTAGGCGAGGACGGCAGCGTGCGTTATACCCTGCAAGCAAAGAAAATGTTACATTATCCCGATGATGACTCCACCCACCTGGAAACGGTATTTTTTGACGGGAAGCCACAGGATGCGAAGCAAAAAGTACAACCATTTTCTGTCAGCGCTCAAAACGCCCGCATGTCAAAAAACGGTGACGAAGTTTTTCTCGAAGGCATGGTTGAGCTGGTAAAAGAAGCCACCGCCGACTCGCCCCGCGCTACCGTGCGCACCAGCAAATTACGTCTGGTGCCCGACGCCGGCCTGGCGCAAACTGCTGAAAAAGTGGAAATGCGCAGTGAAAATAGCTATATCGTCGGCACTCAGTTTGAATACAACAACAAAACGCGCACGATAAAACTTGCACAAGTGAAAGCCAGTTATGCCTTGCAACCTTAAAAATATTTTTCTCATCAGTCTTCTCGCTTTATTTGCCGTAGACGCCTCGGCAGAAAAAGCCGACCGCAGCAAACCGGTCGATCTCAGCGCCGATAAGGCCGAATACGATGGGCTGAATAAAACCGGTTTATACGAAGGCAATGTCATATTGACCCAAGGCACTATTCGTATTCAGGCTGAGAAGATCGTTGTAAAAGCCGACAAACGCGGCACTACTTTTGCCACCGCCAGCGGCAGCCCGGTTTCTTTTCGCCAAAAATTGGATGGCTCAAACGATTTCAT
>JBEEJL010000147.1:0-2722 GCA_041169175.1 Pseudomonadota bacterium
CGAAGGCGGTCGTGCTTTCTCCGTCGCTAATTCGCCCGCCAGTGTAAAAGCCAGCGGCGAAATCGAATTGAATGTGCGCATCGTGAAAGACGGTGCAGGCACGGCTTGGTTGCATGAAAAATTGGCAGTAGGCAGCAAGCTGCGTATTTCCGGCCCTTATGGACGCTTCTTCGTGCGCAAATCGGCACAAACACCCATGGTTTTTATGGCGGGCGGCTCCGGCTTATCCAGCCCGCGTTCGATGATTCTTGATTTGCTTGAGACCAACGGCGCGTTACCTATCACCTTGATTTATGGTCAGCGCAGTCGCGACGAGTTGTATTACGACGAGGAATTCCGCG
Organism: Pseudomonadota bacterium; assembly: GCA_041169175.1. Classification (GTDB taxonomy): domain Bacteria; phylum Pseudomonadota; class Gammaproteobacteria; order Burkholderiales; family JBEEJL01; genus JBEEJL01. The sequence continues at coordinate 342 of JBEEJL010000147.1, forward strand.
CACTGTCGGCCAAACACCCGAACTTCACTTATGTGCCTGCGCTGTCAGATGAAGCTGCTGGAACGGATTGGCAAGGCGCACGCGGTTTTGTGCACGACGCCGCCAAGGCGCATTTCACGAATAATTTTTCTGGCCAAAAGGCTTATCTGTGCGGACCGCCGGTGATGGTGGAAGCTTGCATCAGCACCTTAATGCAAGGACGCTTATACGAGCGCGATATTTTCACTGAAAAATTTCTGTCGGCGGCCGATGCCAATCAACCACGCAGCCCCTTGTTCAAGCGAGTGTAAAGAGAACGTGTCGTCATTATTTGATACCAGGCCAAAAGTAAACGTACATATTGTGCAGACAGGCGAGTCCTATGCCTGTTCGACTAATGAGAGTTTGCTGCAGGGCATGTTGAATCTAGGACGTAAATGTATTCCGGCAGGTTGTGTCAACGGCGGTTGCGGTGTGTGCAAAGTGAAAGTTGTAGAAGGAACAGTGCGATCGCTTGGGCCAATTAGCCGTGCGCATGTCGCTGTTGAAGAAGAAGTTGCAGGATACACCTTGGCCTGCCGGGTGGCGCCCACCGTTGAAGTGCGGCTCGAAGTGGCAAGCAAGTTGGAAAAACTGTTGGCAAAAGGTTTAGCTTCGCAATAAAACCAGGTTTCATCTACATAAAGGAGAGAGCAATGGGCATCATGAGAATAGGGCATATCAGCGTCAAGGTTATGGACATGGCCGCCGCAGTTAAACATTACGAAGGCGTCCTTGGCTTAAACAAAGTCATGGAAGACAAGAACGGTAACGTGTATCTCAAGTGCTGGGATGAATGGGACAAATTCTCCGTGATTCTGACGCCGTCCGACCGTGCCGGCATGAACCACGTGGCTTATAAAGTTGAGAAAGATGCCGAGCTGGATGAGTTCAAAAAGAAAATCGAAGCAGCCGGAGTCAAGACCACCATGTTGCCTGAGGGAACGCTGCCATCCACTGGGCGCATGCTGCAATTCGCTTTGCCTAGCGGCCACGATATGCGCTTGTTTGCGATGAAAGAATGTGTCGGTACCGATGTCGGTTCCACCAATCCCGAGCCTTGGCCTGACAGCATTCACGGTGCTGGTGCGCATTGGTTGGATCACTGCCTATTGATGTGCGAATTCGACCCGGCCAAAGGCGTGAATAAAGTCGCGGAGAACACCAAATTTTTCATCGACGTGTTGAACTTCTTCCAAACCGAACAAGCCACAGTAGGGCCTGGCGGCGCATTTCAATTGGCTTCGTTCCTTTCGGTTTCCAGCAAACCACACGACATCGCTTTTGTCGGCGGCGCGACGCCCGGTTTGCATCACCTGTCGTTCTTCCTTGACTCGTGGCATGACGTGCTCAAAGCAGCGGATGTGATGGGCAAAAACAAAGTGCGTATTGACGTCGCGCCTACACGCCACGGCATCACGCGCGGCGAAACCATTTACTTCTTTGACCCAAGCGGCAATCGCAACGAAACCTTCGCCGGTCTCGGCTATCAGGCGCAACGCGATCGTCCGATCACCACTTGGACGGAAGATGAAGTGGCGCGCGGCATCTTTTATCACACAGGCGTATTGGCGGCATCGTTCACCGAGGTTTACACCTGATAGGGCGCGCGAATCATGGCGCAAACTCAGCATGGTGTGAGCCAACATGTGATCGGCTGGGCAGCGGCGCATGCCGCCGTTGCCGCAGCGGTGAAAGCTGCTGTGGCAATGGACGTGCGGGTGAACGTCGCGGTGGTGGATGCTTCCGGTGTATTAGCGGCTTTTTTGCGCATGCCGGGCGCGCCCTTGCATTCAGTAGAGATCGCGATTGATAAAGCTTATACCGCCGCCAGTTTCGGTTTGCCGACTTCAAGGTGGACTGACGTTTTAGCGCAACATTCCGTCGCGGTGCGTGAAGGCCTCGTGTTGCGTCCACGCTTTGTCGCGTTCGGTGGTGGCTTGCCCATCGTTGAAGGCGGTCAGCGCATCGGTGCTATCGGCGTATCGGGCGCTAGTGAAGAGCAAGATGAAGCCATCGCGCGCGCAGGTCTTGTGGCGCTCGGTATCGAATAACACATATTAGAAAAAGTTCAAATGAAACAAATACTTAGCTTTATTGATGGCGAAGCAAAAGCCAGTGGAAAAACTTTCGATAAAGTTTCGCCACTCACTGGGCAAATCATCGCCAAAGTAACTGAAGCGGGGCGCGCCGAAGTGAATGCGGCAGTCACGGCTGCTCGTGCTGCACTGAACGGGCCGTGGGGTCGCATTACCATCGCCGAGCGCGTTGATGTTCTTTATGCCGTGGCCGACGGTATCAATAAACGCTTTGAAGAATTTCTCGTCGCCGAATGTGAAGACACTGGCAAGCCGATGAGCTTG
>JBEEJL010000148.1:0-8613 GCA_041169175.1 Pseudomonadota bacterium
GGAAACCACACCGGAAACGGTAAACAGACGACCATAGGTACGCTGCGCGCGTTTAATCAAACCAATGATGGAAGAAAATTCGCCTACTTGAATACGCCCGAGCAAAGTGGAACGAGTACGAATGCGCGGATTACCGGTCACCGCCGCCACGCGCGGCGAGGTCAGAAAATGCCACAGCATCCAGCGCGCCGCATTGCGATCAAGAATCGCATCGCCGTCGATACATATCAAATAATCAGAATCTGCCATGGCGGCGGCGGTATTCAGTGCCACTGCTTTGCCTTGATTTTTTGCCAAATGAATCACGCGCAGCCTTGGATTGTCCTGCGCCAAGGCATCAAGAATTTCTCCCGTGCGATCGCTACTGCCGTCGTTAATCGCAATCACTTCAAAGTCAGGATAATTGTGCGCCAGCAAGTTACCTACCGTATCGTGTAGCTGACTTTCCTCGTTAAAACACGGCACGACCAGAGAAACTTTTGGGTGACTCGATAGCTCCGGCGGCTGATCGGGATCGCTGCTTTTACGCTCATAGTGATACCAATAAAACAGCGCCCCCGCCATCCATAAATACGACATGAATAATGGGTAATAAAACGTAAACGCAAACAATGCCTGAGGTAAATTTCCATCGAACATGGTCAGGGCCTTGGGTAGTCGCGCAGTGACAGCGCTGGGGCAATAACATCAACATCAGGAAAGTTACGCACAAAATCATCGGGGTAATAACCGAAGTTGAGGGCACCGGATAATTGTAAGCGTCGCATATCTTGGTAGAGTCTTTGCGCCGACAAGGGTGTCTTCTTTTCCCAATCCATGCTTTGTAATTCAAATACGGTTTTTTTCAACGCCCCAGGCGTTTGTGCCACTGTGCGCACCAAATTATCCAGCCATTGTCCCGGATTCGCCGCTTTTTCCATATACGGCATGGCCATCACTGCCACCCAGTCATAGGTTTGCAGAAATGAGGGCAGTGATTGCGCGAGCCATGCTTCAGATGCGGGCTCGGTAATCACGCTGGCGTATAAATTACGCGCCGTCTTGATATGCGGTCTATATTTTTTTACCCGATCTGCCAATTCGACAGTGAAGCTAGTCAACTCGCGCGTTTTATTAGCGGTCCATTGCGCCATCAATTTCGGATCGGCGCGAATCGCATTCACATCTTTCGGCAAAGTCCAGTTTTTGGCGTAATACTCCAGCGCCTCGGGGCTGGCATCTTCATATTCATTCAGCGTTGCATCGTCGTGAAACAAGATGCCGTCAATAAAAGCATTTTTCGCCAAGTCTTCATATAGATCGCCAATCAGGCTGCGCGTGACCGGCGAAAATAAACTCAGACGCTTATAGCCCTGTTTGTCTTCATTGCGTAGCGCTTTGGTGATGATGGATGCAGCGGGATGTTGCTTGGGCAAATCAAATGCCAGCACCGGCATCCATGCAAATACTTTTGCTCCCGTGCGCTGCGCTATCTGCCACGCAACGCGATTAAATAAATCAGCACGCACCGGCATGTGTCGATTCGGGAAATACAATGAACGGGCATTTCCATCGCCCTTATCGTCGGCAAATGCTTGCAAATAAACCGTGTTCACCCCCATTGCCAGAATGCGCTCTAGCAGTGCGCCAAGATTTTTATCTTGCTGCGCGATATTGGTATCGTAAATATAATCCAGATCGACATGCATCACGCGGGTGAGCCCAGCGCTACCTGGGTCGCGCAAGATGTCTGCGAACTCCGGCAGCAAAGGGTTCAAGCGAATCAGTTTGCGCGGAATAGCATTGAGCGATTTACTCGTATCGAGCTTGCCTTCTTGCAAAGTCATCGCGATAGGCATGCCGGATGCCTCGGCGGTTTGACGCAGCACTAGATTATCTTTGCCATAAGGCCACACCATGGCGCGCGGACGTACGCCGGTTTCTTTTTCAATCAAAGCGACGTTGCGTGTCATGTCGGCACGGATGCGGGCGGTATAGGCGTCGTCGGATTCGTAACTCGCGCTGGCTTTATCGTAGATGCGCGACACGGCAGCCGGTTGCAGATTGCCTTGCGGATTGGCGGCCACGCCTTTATGCAGCGCATAGGTATGCGAAGCAATTTCAATCAAGCCACTGCGCGACATCTTGCGCACTTGGTCCCAACTGACAAAGTTAGCGCGCGGCACCGGTTTGCCATCGTAAATCACTCGTCCGTCCGGCGGCGCATCCATCCATTCACCGACCAGAGCTAATACAGCGGGATAATTAAATTCGCGCAATAAAGGATATATTTTTTCGTAAAAACTGACGTAGCCATCGTCGAAGGTGAGGAGGACGGCTTTTTCCGGTAAGGCTTTTTTGCCTTCGCGCGCTGCGATGATGTCGGACAAGGAAACCGGCTGATAACCGTTTTCACGCATCCAGGAAAATTGCGTGACTAATTGCGTGACATCGACGGAATGTGTATCGGGATGGGCGTAAATATCCTCTACGACGTCGTGGTAACACAAGACCTGCACTTCATTATTCGCAGCCTGAATCGACGCGGCGAATAAGCAGCCAATAAACCCGACACAATATGCAAGCCAGCGCGCCATCAGAATCTCCGGTTGAAACTGAAATTGACATAATTGCGGAAATCTTGCGCGCCATCGTAAGGATGCATCGTTCTGCCGACGCCAAAGCGGAGCGCCATTACATCGGAGGCGGTCCAGTCGATTTCGTAATTGATGCGAGCCGTCGGTAGCGTGTCAAAACCTTCCTGGTCATAGGTACCGGCATTCAAAGTAATTCTATGCCACAGATTTTTTTGTTCTTCGCGCCAATGCAGCCATTCGCCGGCGAGCGTGAAGTCCGTGCTCAGTGCTCTGGATGGATTAAAGTAGGGCGTGCCATTTATAGTGTTGCGCATGCCTGACAAACCTACGCCAACGGAATAGCGTTTTTGATAATCTACTTCAATCAGCTTGGTGTAATTGGCGCTCCACTCGCTGCGCCGATTACCGTCGCTGAAGCGATGCACTTGCGCGTCGGCATTCGCGATATGTATTTCATTGTCGCGCACGGTAATGCCTAGGCCCACGCGTTTCGCACCGATGCCGGCCGCAGCCGCGCGCGACGGCAGCGTTTCATCTGCCGTTTCAGCACTTGCACGAAACCTCCATAAGTCATTGATTTCATTAGATAAATTTAATGACAGACCGGCGCGATTGGTATCGTTGGCGAGGCCTTTATTCAATGCCGTAACGTCGGCATCGATTTGCCAATCGCGTGCTTTGTATTCAACACCGACGCCGGCACGATGACGCGAAACCTGCGCATCATCGGCCAGCACATCGCGCGTATGCAAGCTGCGCGCATAGAGTCGCCACGCATCGTTAAATGGCTGCGAGTAAAGTCGCGCGTCGAGTTTACGATCCTGCGACGCAGTCACTGCTTGGCTACTCTCGCCCGCTTCGCCGTTCAAAACAAATTCAGGCATTTGATGTACGGTCGAGCGACGCTGCGCGGTTTTTAATTGTTTGTCATCCGGTCTTTGTTGAGCCAGGGCCAGCAACTGCGCATCGGATTGTCGCCAATCATTGATATTACCTAACGCCGCAATACGTCCCAACTTGGCTTCCGTGTTTTCCGGTGCAACGGCAAGCAACCAGCGGAATTCTTCGTCCGCCTGACGCGGCCAACCGCGCCAGTTATAAATCAAACCACGGTTAACGCGTACATCTTGATTGAATGGCGCAAGCTCAACCAATGCATCTGCGCGTTGATTCGCCTCGGGCAAATCATCGGCATAGGCGCGCGACATCATGGCCAGCACACGCGAACGCATATAACCGGGATTCACCCTTTCCAGTTCAGGAATATTGCGATTGAGCGAGCGCGGTTCGCGTTTCACAATATAGTCCGCTACCGTTTGCGCAGCTTCATGCTGTTCAAGATCGGATAAGGCATAAAATAATCCGTAACGGTATCTAAGATTATCCGGCGCTTCTTTTATCAACTGCTCAAACATAGGCTTCGCTACGTCTGCGCGTTTAATGCCTAGGTAGGACTCGGCGACGGCCATTCGGGCATAAGCCGGCGCAACAAACCCTGCACCCGTCGCTTGCAAATATAAGTCGGTCGCCTCTTCAAAACGCTGCCGATTGGCAAGCGCCACCAATTTATCCGCCAAAGCGCGCCGCTCGAGCGGGGCATTCGGTTTATCGATAGGTTTAAGCTGCGACAAGGACGCGTCAATTTCGCGCAGCGCTATATCGGTATTTTTGTAACGCCCAGTCTGCGTATCTTCATCGGCATCAGCCCAACGTATGTGCGCGGCGGCACGATCGAGGCGCAAACTAATCTGATCTGCTGGAGACACGATGCCCGGCAACTGCTCCGACAGACGCAAGGCTTGATGCGACGCGCCGAGAGATGACAACAGATTAATGCGCGCCAAATCAGCGGTTTTGCCGTTCGGCTCGAGCACGCGCATTTGTGCATAGGCCTCGATTGCCTGCGTTTCTCTGCCAGACTTACGCAGCGCATAGCCATAGGCTTCCCACAAAGCCGCACTTTTTTGTTCTCTATTCAGCGCCAGTTCCGCCGCTGCTATCGCAGATGCATGATTGCCCATATCAGAAACAACATAAATTTTAGCGGTGTGGCTTTGAATACGCTCTGGCGCGCGCACTAATACCTCGTCATAAAGTTGCACAGCCAAGCCAGGATTTGCGCTGGTTCGTGCCGAAGAGGCCAAAGCTTCTAATACATAAACCGGTGCTCTGGCGCGATCTACGTTGGGCAACTCTGCCAACGCTTGGCTATAGCGCCCTGCGTCAGCAGAGACGGCAATATAGTCATGCAAAATGCGCAAATCATCGCCGTGCGCTTTGCGCAACATCAATAAATAATCAGCCGCTTGCTGAAGTTTGCCTTCACGCAGCATTTGCAAAGCGGTCTGGTAGCCGGTTTCGCCGAGCGGCAATGCCGCAGGCAGCACATTTGCCTGAGCCAGCAACATCGGCGCTGGCAGTGCATCCAGCATCATGGCGAGCTTCAGTGGCGTTGCCGTATCACGCGCGTTGGCAACCAAAGGGAAACCCGCTAGCAGCGCCGTCAACAATAAACTTAGCGGCCGTAAAATCGGCCGCTCGGTCTGAATTGATGTAAAGGACTTTTTAAGCATTAGCAATTCAGTTAGTAAAGATCTCAATACTCGATTCGGAAATTACCATCGCTCAAATTAAAACTGCAGAAATCACGTCCCTGGCTGATTATTATCGCCGGGCGGTATCGGTTTCACTTTTCGGCTGGACAATTTCTCCATCACCCACATGACGTAACCAGACAAGGCATACGCGACAAATATACCAAACAACACGCGCGGCTGGTCCAGCGTCAGCACAACAAAAATCGCGACCACCACTAGCACGGCCCAGAACGGTACGCTTTTACTTAAATTAAAATCTTTGCCGCTGTAAAACTTGATGTTGCTCACCATACTGAGTCCGGCGAATAAGGTCACGCCCCACGCCACCCATTTGATTTGCGCGCCGCGCACATCATAGTCATGCATGACCCAAATAAAGCCGGCGATCAATGCCGCCGCCGCAGGACTGGGCAAGCCAGTGAAATATCTTTTGTCCGCTACGTCGAGCATGGTGTTGAAGCGCGCCAAACGCAGCGCAGCGCACACGCAATAAATAAACGCGGCGAGCCAGCCGATTTGTTTCATGTCCTGCAATGCCCACACCAGCATCAACATCGCCGGTGCGACGCCGAATGACACCATGTCCGACAGACTGTCATACTCAGCACCGAACGCGCTTTGCGTATTGGTCATGCGCGCGACGCGACCGTCGAGCGAATCCATCACCATCGCCACAAATATCGCCATCGCCGCCACTTCAAACTTGCCGCTCATGGCTTGCACGACGGCATAAAAACCGGCGAACAAGGCTGCAGTGGTAAACAAATTGGGCAAGATATAAATGCCGCGACGACGCGGCTTGATTTGCGCCACGTCATCCTGCTCTACATGCGATTCGTTTCGTTCCGGTTCATGCATCATGGTTTACGCATCCCGAGAATATAAAATTAATTAACCAGTTCTGCCAGTATCGTTTCTGTTGCCGAAACCTTATCGCCAATCGCCACTTTCGGTTTGGAGCCGAGCGGCAAATACACATCGACGCGCGAGCCGAAGCGAATAAAACCGTAACGCTGGCCACGTGTCAGTGCGTCGCCTTTGCCAACATAACAAAGAATGCGCCGCGCAACTAATCCGGCGATTTGTACGCAAGTGACATCAACACCGTTTGCGGTTTTGATCCATAACGCATTGCGCTCATTTTCCAGCGAGGCCTTGTCCAGCGCCGCGTTCAGAAATGAGCCTGGGTGATACCAAACCGACTCGATTTTGCCATCAACAGGGCTGCGGTTCGAATGCACGTTGAATACATTCATAAACACGCTGATCTTCAATGCTTGGCGATTCAGGTAAGGATCCAATGCTTGCCCAACTACTACCACGCGTCCATCGGCAGGCGATAAAATCACGTTGGCGTCCTGCGGAATTTCGCGCGATGGGTCGCGGAAAAATTGCAAAACAAACAACGCGATGATCCAGAACGGCAACGACCACCAACAAAGAAAATAAGTCGCGATAAGTGAAATCACCACCGAGCCAGCCAGAAACGGCCAGCCCTCTTTGGCGATAATCGGATGCGGATAATTTTTCATCAATTAGTTCTTGCTCTGATCAACCAATTTGTTTTTCTTGATCCACGGCATCATGGCGCGCAATTTCTCGCCGACGATTTCGATCTGATGTTCTGCGTTCAAACGACGACGCGCGCCGAGCGTTGGTGCGCCAGCGCGGTTTTCCAGGATGAAGCTTTTGGCGTATTCACCAGTCTGGATGTCTTTCAAAATATCGCGCATCACTTGCTTGGTATTTTCATTGATGACACGTGGGCCGCTGACGTATTCGCCGTATTCGGCGTTATTCGAAATCGAATAATTCATATTGGCGATACCGCCTTCGTACATCAAATCGACGATCAATTTCAATTCATGCAGGCATTCGAAATACGCCATCTCCGGCGCGTAACCGGCTTCGGTCAGAGTTTCGTAACCGGCTTTCACCAGCTCGACGCAACCACCGCACAACACAGCTTGTTCGCCGAACAAATCGGTTTCGGTTTCTTCGCGGAAATTGGTTTCGATCACGCCGCCTTTGGTGCCGCCGTTAGCAGCAGCGTAGGACAGGGCGAGATCTTTTGCCTTGCCCGATTTATCTTGATACACCGCAATCAATGACGGCACGCCACCGCCTTGGGTGTAAGTCGAACGCACTAAATGGCCCGGGCCTTTCGGCGCGATCATGATCACGTCGAGGTCGGCGCGCGGTACGACTTGTCCGTAATGTACGTTGAAGCCGTGCGCGAATGCGAGCACGCCGCCTTTTTTGATATTCGGCTCGACTTCGTCGCGATAAACTTGTGCGATGGTTTCATCCGGCAACAACATCATGACGACATCGGCGCTCTTAACAGCAGCGGCAACTTCCGCAACTTTGAGTCCGGACTTTTCTGCCTTGCTCCATGACGCGCCGTCTTTACGCAAACCGACGGTCACTTTCACGCCGGAGTCTTGCAGGTTTTGCGCATGGGCATGGCCTTGCGAGCCGTAGCCGACGATGGTGACTTTTTTGCCTTTGATGAGTGACAGGTCTGCGTCTTTATCGTAATAAACTTTCATTTGTAGCCCCTAAATAGTTCAATTAAATCAAATAGTTAAATTATGTACTGCTAATTACTAAAAATTAAACTTTCAAGATCCATTCGCCGCGACCGATACCGGATGAGCCGGTTCGTACGGTTTCCAGAATCATGGCTTTATCCAACGCACCGAGAAAGCCATTCAACTTGTCGCGCGTGCCGGTGAGCTCGATGGTGTAACTTTTATCGGTGACATCAATAATGCGGCCACGAAAAATATCCGACACGCGTTTTATTTCTTCGCGATCTTTTCCAGCAGCGCGCACTTTCACTAACATCAGCTCGCGCTCGATGTGATTACCTTCGTTCAGATCAACGACCTTCACTACTTCAATCAACTTATTTACTTGCTTGGTGATTTGCTCGATGACATCGTCGGAGCCGGAGGTGACGATGGTCATACGCGACAACGTGTCGTCTTCGGTCGGCGCGACGGTGAGTGATTCAATATTATAGCCGCGAGCGGAAAACAGCCCCGCGACGCGCGACAACGCGCCTGCTTCGTTTTCAATGAGTAATGACAATATATGCCGCATGATTTCGCTTCGTTTTCACGCCATGGCAATGCCATGTCGTATAGTTTCTGGAAGCCCGTGGATTGAGACGTTAGGAATGCGTTAAAGGTTGGGAACGCATCCCGCAGCTATCGCCCTTATGGAGCGACGCTGCGAATACAGCATTTTAACTTACAAATCTTCTGCCAGAATAATTTCCGACAAGCCCTTGCCGCCGGGCACCATGGGGAAGACGTTTTCTTTTTGGTCGGTAATAAAATCCATAAACACCAAACGCTCTTTCAGGGCGAAGGCTTCTTTCAGCGCGCCTTCGACATCGCCCGGTTTTTCGATTTTCATGCCGACGTGGCCAT
>JBEEJL010000149.1:0-4199 GCA_041169175.1 Pseudomonadota bacterium
CTCCCCCTTGAAGGGGGAGGGATTTCATTCTTCGACCTTGAGTTCAATACTCGCATGAACCCAATCATAGAAAATAATTACCAAGCCAAAATCCGCGCCCCGTTCGGTGTGATGGGTATTCGCACGCTTGATGATAAATATTTGATTAATTTGAGTTTTTTAAGCGGCAAAGAAAGCATAATCGCGCCGAAAAAAAACTCCGTCGCGCATCTCGTCTGCGTACAACTACAACAATATTTCGACAACCCAAAATATAAATTCGATTTACCCATCAAACTTTCCGGCACCGCGCATCAAATCAAAGTATGGGAAGCGTTACAAAAAATTCCTTGCGGCAAACCATGGAGCTACGGCGAATTATCTGCGCGTATTGATTCGTCACCACGCGCGGTCGGTACGGCATGCGGAAAAAATCCCATCGTAATTGTGATTCCGTGTCACCGCATCATCGCCGCGAACGGACAACTGGGCGGCTTCATGGGTGGCAAGCAAGACGACCCGCTATCAATTAAAAAATGGTTACTGCGACACGAAGCGAATGAAGCCACCCTCTTCGCCTGATCCGCTACTCGACCGCTTCAACGACGTGTTGTGGCTGGAAGATGGCTTGGCGAAAAATACGCTGACGAGTTATCGCCGTGATTTGAATCAGCTTTCCGAATGGCTGAATGAAAATCGCAGTGCGAAACTGGAAACGGCGACGGAAGAAAATCTGCAGGCTTATCTCGCCTATCAATTCAGTGTTAAAAAAACTAAACCGACTACCGCCAGCCGCCAAATGTCGTCGTTCAAACGCTTTTACCAATTCGCCCTGCGTGAAAATCTGGTCAAAGCTGACCCAACACTGAATATCGACACGCCAAAACTACCGCGCTCGTTACCAAAAAGTTTGACGGAAAAAGATGTCGAGAGTTTGCTTAATGCGCCAGATACGAATACACCGCTCGGTCTGCGTGACCGCGCGATGCTCGAATTGCTCTACGCCAGCGGATTACGCGTGACCGAATTAGTCAAACTGAAATCCATGCAGGTCGATCGCAATGTCGGCGTAGCTCGCGTGATGGGCAAGGGCTCGAAGGAAAGACTGGTGCCAATCGGCGAAGAGGCACTTAGCTGGATAAAAAAGTATCTCGATGACGCGCGCGCCGACATTTTGGGTGGACAAATTTCCGATGCGCTATTCGTTACCTCACGCGGAGGCGCTATGACACGCGAATCGTTCTGGCACATCATCAAGCGCCATGCGAAGACAGCCAATATCACGCAATCACTTTCACCGCACACTTTACGCCACGCTTTCGCTACGCACTTGGTTAATCACGGGGCGGATTTACGCGTCGTGCAAATGTTATTGGGCCATGCGGATATTACGACGACGCAGATTTATACGCATGTTGCGAAAGAACGCTTGAAAGCCTTGCACGCCAAGCATCATCCACGCGGATAATCTAGCGCGCGCACTGCGCACAAAAATATTTATTCGAGCACAATTAGCGGTGCACGCAGGCACGTTTGGTCGTGCGCAGTGCGCACGCTACGTGCAGCGTTCTATTGCCACTCCTACCTGCTTCACGCCTTTTATAACGGCCAATTTCGCCGCGCGCACCTTTACTTTTGGCACTTTAAATTCTTCCAGCAATAAATGCGCGACTGCTTCGGCGAGATTTTCGATGAGATTAAAATGTTTTTCGTTGAGCACTTCACGGATACGCAATACGACTACGCTGTAATCTACCGTATCGCGGATTTTGTCGCTGGCGAAAGACTTTGTGCCGGGTAATTCAAATTCAATATCGAGCTGAATAGTTTGCGGCGCGGCCAGCTCCCACGCATACACGCCGACACGCGCGTCGGTTTTCAGCTCGGTGATAAAAATATGGTCCATATAGGTAATCCAAGTGTAATAGTCTAAAATTATAAAATGATTCTAACAGTATGCTTTAAGGGAAAAAAATGAATGGTGCTTTGTTTGTGTTGATTGCCTATCTGATCGGGTCGGTGTCGTTCGCTGTGGTGGTAACCAAGCTCATGCGCCTGCCCGACCCACGCACTTACGGCTCGCATAATCCTGGTGCAACCAATGTCTTGCGCAGCGGGAACAAGAAAGCGGCGCTGCTGACTTTACTTGGGGACGCGGCCAAAGGTTTTGTCGCGGTCATGCTGGCAAAATATTTCGCGCCGCAGTTTGGCGTAGGCGAACCAGTCATCGCCGCTGTCGCGCTCGCCGCTTTAGTAGGCCATATGCTGCCGGTATTTCATGCGTTCAAAGGCGGTAAAGGTGTGGCGACGGCGATTGGTATTTTATTTGCGGTGCAAACTGGTCTCGCCGTTGGCGTGATGATTATTTGGCTGCTGGTATTTTATTTCAGCCGCTATGTGTCGCTTGCATCAATCTGCGGCGCAGTTGTTGCGCCTTTACTCGCGGTCAATTATTTCGGCTACGGCTGGATAGCGTTATCGTTATTGATCATGGCATTGCTGATTATTTATCGTCATCGCGAAAATATTACTAAGTTGGTAGCGGGCACAGAATCACGCTTCGGCAAATCAAAGTAACTATTTGATTATATTAACTATTTTAGTAAATATTTTCGCATAAACTCTATCGTCGAATAGAATTGAAAATCTACGTTGGATTTTTTCGCGAAGCCGTGGCCTTCATCATTCGCCAATAAATACCACACCGGCGTGTTGGATTTTTTTAACGTTGCGACGATTTGTTCGGCTTCGGTTACTGGCACACGCGGATCATTTTTCCCCTGCACCACAAATAAGGGCTTCACGATTTTATCGGCGCGATTGAGCGGCGAAATTTTTTCTAAATGCGCGCGCATGTCCGGGTCACGTTCGTCGCCGTATTCAACCCGGCGTAAATCGCGGCGATAACTTTCGGTGCGCTCGAGGAAGGTGACGAAATTGGAAATGCCGACGACATCGATCGACGCGGCGATTTTTTCCGGATACAAGGTCGCCACCGCCAAACTCATATAGCCGCCATAGCTGCCGCCAGTGACGAGCACGCGGCTTGCATCAATTGCTGCTTGCGTGCCGACCCAATCAAATAACGCGCCGATGTCTTTTACCGAATCTTCGCGGCGTTTTCCGTTGTCGAGTTTGAGAAAATTTTTGCCGTACCCGGAAGAACCGCGCACGTTGGGGAACAACAGGCTGACGCCCATTTCGTTCAAATAATAATTATTGCGCGCGATAAATCCCGGGCGATATTGGCCTTCCGGTCCGCCGTGAATATTGATTACCAGCGGACGCTTGCCGTCAAATTTTTTCGGCGCGCGATATAAAAAACCGCTGACCTCGCGTCCGTCAAAACTTTTCCACTTCACCAATTCTGGCTCGACAAAATCACTGGTGTCGCGGCCTTCGCCTGCGCTGCTGGTCCAGCGCGTGAGTTTATCGGCGACGACATCGAGAGAATACACATCCGCCGGCGAGCGTGCAGAGGACAAACTGAAGGCCAGTTCGGGCAAGCTGCGATGCCACCGCAAGCCGGCTAATGTTCCTTGCGACAGATTGGGCCGCGCGATAACTTTGCGATTGGGCGTGTAGAGCACTGTCAGCTTACTTACGCCATTTTCGTTCATGACGTAGGCAAGATATTTTCCGTCCTGCGATAACGAAAAACTTTCTACGTCCCAATTGGTATCCGGCGTCAGCACTTCGCGCGTTTTGTCGGCGAGGCTCAGATAGGTGAGACGCAAAAATTCGCTGTCGGCATCGCTAGATGTATATAGGCCTTTGCCATCGGCGCTGAATTCGACGCCTTGATAGGATACTGGCTCATTCGCGTTTTTTTGCGTGACGCGATTTTTTTCGCCGGTCGCCATATCGAGCAACCAGATATGGCTTTCGTTAATCGATACATATTCGATCATCGCTAATTGTTTGTCGTCGGGCGACCAGGCAAAACTGCCCCAACCCCCACCGGGCAGCGTAGTAATCGTTTTAGTTTGCGTGACATCATCAGGGTTCACCATACGCAGTTGCGTGATGACGCTCGCTTGCTGGCGGTTTTTATCCGTCTCTATCGCCGTATGCACAAAACGGTCGCCTTTGTGCGACCACACTGCGCCTTCGTTGCGCAACTTTTCATCGGTGAGCAGCGTCGTTTTGTCGTCGGTTAAGTCGCTGCGATAAAACTGATGCACTTCATTTCCGCCGCTGTCTTTAGCGAACACGAAATA
>JBEEJL010000150.1:0-6849 GCA_041169175.1 Pseudomonadota bacterium
TGAATGTGCTAAATACATTACAAACAGAATTTGTTGCGGGCATTTTTGATAAAAATCAAACAGCGGCGTTGCAAAATATTGTGCAAAACCAAATCAGCAGCGCTGATCGTTTAGCGATTTACCGCAACAACGCCTTTAGTAATCTACGCGGCGCATTGCAGTCGATTTATCCTGTGGTAAATAAATTGGTCGGTGCCGATTTTTTTGATCAAGCCGCTAATGAATTTATTCGCGCTACGCCTTCGTCCAGCGGCGATTTACATGACTACGGCGAAGCCTTTGCAGGCTTTCTTAAAAGTTACCCGCCTGCCAGTCATCTATTGTATTTGCCCGATGTAGCAAAGTTGGAATGGTGTTGCCATCGTGTATTTCATGCGGCGGATCATGGCGGGTTGGATTTGAAAAAGCTCGGCACGATTCCACCAGAGCAATACGGCGAGCTGCGATTCGATTTGCATCCCGCATCAGCGTTACTCAGCTCGAACTTTCCCACACTGAAAATTTGGCAAGTAAATCAAGACGATTACAAAAGCGATCAATCAGTAGAATTGAATCAGGGCGGCAATCATCTGTTAGTGTGTCGTGACGATCATTTTGCTGTGAGAGTCGAGGCGCTATCTTCTGGCGACTATGCGTTTCTGAATGCGCTGAGAGAAAAAAATAAATTGGAAGTGGCGGCAGAACGCGGATTGTCAGTAGATGAAAAATTTGATTTGGGCGCCAGCTTACAAAGATGGGTTGCGCAGAAAATTTTAGTCGATTGCGGTTTGTAGGGTGCGTCGTGCGCACGCGTGAAGGAGTTGATTCAAGCTATGTCTGCTAGAAATGTAGAGCGTCACGCGTGCGCGCGGCGCACCCTACGACTTAACTCTTTTTCCCTTCAAGGGAAAAGGGGCGAGAGTGGAATTATTTTTTATCTGACGAAAATCCAAACGGTAAATACGCCGGACACCAACGCGCGGTCGCGGTGAATAGTGGAATCATACCAAGGGCGCCCCACCAGCTGCCGAAATAAATCCCTGCGGCAATAGCAGCGAAGCCGCCATAAAGCGCATAGTACGATCAGTTTTACCTACATCGCAGACCATGACGCCATCATAAATAGTTTATTATAATCAATTAGTTACAATATTTTACTTAAAATGCTATTTCGGCGGCAAGGCACCTACATATTTTTCACACAAGCTGACCCAACTCTTCAGTGCTTTATCCGATTCAATACCCACTGCATCTATATAGACAAAGCCTTTCATCGGTCGCATATTGCCAGCCTTATCATGAGTATGTGGCTTTTTTAATGCGGCAGCATATTGTTCTGGTCCGACGCGGGCCATCAATACCTCGCCCAAAATGCCGCACAACATATTCCCGCGCAGCATATACGCGATGCCGCCGAACATTTTTTTCTCCGTCACCTCACTGCGTTCAAAAAATATTTCGCGCAGTCTTTGTGCCAGTCCTTCGTCATAGGCCATGGCCGATTCCTACAGCGTAATGATGACTTTACCGACAGCCCTGCCGCTTTCACTATAGCGCAACGCGTCGCGGATGTGGTCGAGATCGAAGTGTTTATCGATAACGGGTTTAATTTTTCCTGCTTCAATCAGTTGGGCGATGCCGCGCAATTGTTCGCCGCTGGGATGCATGAATAAATATTTGAAATTCACGCCGCGCTGTTGCGCCAGTTTTGACGAGGTACGATTTTTCAGCGCCATCACAGCGCGAATAATAAAATTCGCGCCCCATTCGCGGCCGACTTCAGCGGTCGGAATACCTGCGATAGTGACCAAGGTCCCACCGCGTTTCAACACAGAAAACGAACGATGCTGCGTCTCGCCGCCGAGCGTGTCGAAGACCAAATCATAATCAGCGAGCAGGGCATCAAACTGCTGGGTTTGGTAATCGATGACGACATCTGCACCAAGACTTTTCACTAGCGCCGCGTTGCGCGCACTGCAAGTAGTGGCGACGAAGGCCCCCAGATGTTTGGCAAGCTGAATGGCCAAGGTGCCGACGCCACCAGAGCCGGCATGAATCAACACTTTTTGACCGCGCTGTAATTTGCCGATCTCGGTTAACGCCTGCCAGGCCGTGAGCCCGGCGAGCGGAATGGACGCGGCTTGATTGAAATCCAAGTTTGTTGGTTTTAGCGCGACGGAATTTTCATTCGCCAGCGCGAATTCAGCGAACGCGCCGATGCGATCTTTTTCCAGCCGCGCATAGACTGCATCACCCGGCTTAAATGATGTGACTTCTGCGCCACATTTTTCCACCACGCCCGCGCAATCGCAACCGAGCACAAGCGGAAATTTCAGTGGCAGAATAGTTTTGAGTTGGCCGTCACGAATTTTATAATCGACCGGATTGACGCTGGCTGCCTTGACTCGAATAAGCACGTCGCGCGGGCCGACAGCGGGTGTCGGTTGATCGCTGATTTCAATCGCGTCGTTGCTGCCGTAATGGCGAATGAAAGCGGCGCGCAAGTTTAATGTGGCCCGGTATAAGTTTTTTCGCCAGCATTGACCGTGACCTTTAAACGATTTTGTGCAGGCGGTAACGGGCAAGTAGCAAAGCGCGTAAATGCGCAAGGCGGGCTGTAGGATTTATTGAAGTCGATAACATAGGTGTCGCCGGAAACTTTAAGCGCATCGAGGTAGCGGCCCGCGCCGTAAGTATCGCGTCCATTAGTGTCGTCGGCGAACATGATGTTGAGTTCCTTATCGTTACGATCACCTAGCGCGTCCAGCGTATAAGTTTTGCCATTGACGCTGAAGACAAACATGCCGGGCGAATCCTGTTGCGAAATTAAACCAATCACATTGGCAATCGGAATTTTTTTCGGCGTAGGATGCGGAATCAATTTGGTTTCGATACGCCAGCTTGGATTGGCATCGTAATAATTCAGGCCTTTGAAGCTGGTGCGCGCTGGCGATGCCAGGTCTTTGATGCGCACGCCTAATAATTCGCCGCGCTTGATAATGTAAAAGCGCAACGCATTTAATTCCAGCGGCGTAGGCTTGGTTTCCTGTTCATCATTCTTCAGTTCAATCGTTTGAGTAACAGGTCTGCCACTCATGCTGACCCCCGCATTGGGAGCGGGCGTAAAACTCACTTGTCCGTTTTGCAAATTAAAGCTTCCGGTTGTTTCAGGCGCTTTGTCGCGTGGAAATATCACCACATTGTTCGGTCCGCTACCGGCTTTGTTAGCGCCGGGTTTAAGCCAGTAAAGTCCAGCGACCGTGAGCCAACCATCGTCTTTGGTTAATTCCTGCGCACGTTCGGCACGCCAACGGCGCACTTCGCTGATGTAAGCATTTTGCGGCGATTGTGTTGCGGGTGTTATTTGAGGTGCAGCGACAGGCGCGACCGCCGGTGCGCTTGGTTGTGCTGCAGGTTGTCGTGCTTGCGTCGGCGTCGCGCTAGGCGCGGAAATAATGGGCGCGGGCGAGTTCGATTGGCAACTCGCCAATAGCACCATGCACATTGAACAAAAACGGAGCCGCATAAACATCATCATTCCACTATCTTAAAAGCATTGTCACAACGACATTTTATTACGCCTGCGCTAACTATCCAGTACTATATAAAACATTATATTAATCAATTAGTTACATCTTTCGCGGTGTAGCTAATGCACAAAAATTCTGCAGCGTTTTAATATCCGCCTCCATATCGCCACTCGGCATCAGTGATGGGCCGAGTGCAATCACTTTTTCATGATAATCAAAATACGCCGGCATAATCGGTATGCCCGCATCACTAGCGATGTGATAAAAGCCGCTTTTCCATTTTGCCCCTTTGCTGCGCGTGCCTTCGGGTGCCACGCCAAGCAATAATTTTTCTCGCGTGCGGAATGCGTTCACCGTTTCTCCGACCAAACCATGTGTAGCAGAACGATTAACCGGAATGCCGCCTAACCAGCGAAATAAACTATTTACCGGCCAACGGAAAATAGTGTGCTTGCCGAGCCAGTTTCCATACAAGTTGAGCGAAAACAATGTAGCGAGGCCGATGAGTAAATCCCAATTAGTGGTGTGCGGCGCGACGACGACAACCAAGCGCGGTACGTCAGGAAAGTTGCCGGTGATTTTCCAACCCAAGCGCTTCATCAACCAGCGCGTGAACGGATGCAGGATACCGAAGCTACGTTGCGGCACGCCATCAGGCAAAATGGGAAATGACATTTTCTTGCACCCCTTTCTTGTTATTATTAACGCTAGGGTTAACTTTCCTGCGCAGAAAGCATGTCTGCTTCTTGTTTCAATGGTTTGCCGTTGATGCAATAAGGACATGATACGCCAAGCGCATAATGCGGCGAGCGTTGTTCAACTTGGTTCACCGGGTTAAGGCAATTAAAGCATTGCACAATGCCGGATTCTTCCAGCTGCGGATTGAGCGCGACGCGACGATCAAACACAAAACAATCGCCGTCGTAGTGCGCGCCGCCGCAGGCCTCGAAATATTTCAGGATGCCGCCGTCGAGTTGATACACATCGGTGAAGCCGAGGTTCTGCAATACCGGCGCGGCTTTTTCGCAGCGAATGCCACCGGTGCAAAATGTCACCACCGTTTTGTTTTTCAGCGACGCGTCGAGTTGCGCGGCCTTATTGGGAAAGGCGCGAAAGGTATCGACACCAATCGCCAGCGCATTTTGAAATGTACCCAAGCGGATTTCATATTCGTTACGCGTATCGACCAATACTACTTCACGGCCTTCATCGAGCCATTGCTTCAGTGTTGTGGGCGAAACAGCGGGGGCGCGCTTAATCGCCGGAGAAATTTCCGGCATGCCCATGGAAATAATTTCTTTTTTGATTTTCACCAGCATGCGATTGAAAGGTTTTTCGTCCGACGGACTTTCTTTCGCCTCAATATCAACAAAGCGCGCGTCGTCTTTCAACTGCGTGAAAAATATTTCAATATCCGCCCGCTCACCGGCGAGAAACATATTGATGCCTTCCGCCGCGATCAAAATCGTGCCGCGCAAATTCAGCGCGAGACAATCGGCTTTCAGCGTTTCGCGCAGCGTGGTTAAGTCGTCTAAGGCCACGAATTTGTATGCGGCGATGTTAATAATGCTCATAAATTATTTAATTTAATCAATGGTTTACTGAGTTTAACGTGATTGCTTCCAGGCTTTTAATTTGCAATGTTCAGCGGCATAAAAAAAGTCTTTATCCGTCGTTAATAAAGTCAGCTTGTGGCGCAAACATAATTGCGCGATTATTGCGTCAATCGTGCCAATCTGCACACCAGCACGACGGCAGACGTTGCGTAATTCAGCGGCGGCGATGTGGTCTTGGCGATCAGGTTGCAGCATGGGTAGCGCAGCGAAGCGTTGGATAATATCGTCGCGCGCACGCGGTCCAGAGAAGCCTTGCAATAACTCCTGCAGCACGAGGCCGGTTGTCACAAGCGCGTCGCCGCTTTCGAGAGAATGCCGCAACGCGCTGACTTCGGCTCCGTCGGAGGCGACATCACGCCGAAATGCCAGCGACCAAACGCTGGTATCAACAAACAAAGCCATCAGCGCGAACGTTCAGCTTTGTAGTCGAATGAATGATCCCACTCCAATTTGCCCATCAGCTCGATTAAACCTTTTTGCCGACGACGCGCGATGAACTCTTCCAGCGCACGCGTCACCGCTGCTTTTTTAGTTTTTTCGCCGCTGAGCTCAAGAGCTCTATCGATTAAATCAGGATCTAGCGATAAGTTAGTAGCCATGTGTGTCTCCTTACACAATATCTTACACAAACTTAATATTCCCTGCAACTTGAGTTTAATACTCTCGTGCTACAACACATAGCGGGCCAAATCTTCACTTTTCGCCAACTCGCCGAGCTTAGCATTCACATACTCCGCATCGATATTCACGCTTTGTTTGTCGGCTTTGCCCGCGTCGAAAGAAATCTGTTCCAGCAGTTTTTCCATCACCGTGTATAAACGCCGCGCGCCGATGTTCTCGGTTTTTTCATTTACTTGAAAAGCGATTTCGGCCAGGCGCTTGATGGCGTCGGGTTTGAAGTCGAGCGTGACGCCTTCGGTTTGCAACAGTGCTTCGTATTGTTTGGTCAAACACGCGTCGGTGCTGGTGAGGATTTTTTCAAAATCATCGACCGAGAGCGAGCTGAGTTCCACGCGAATCGGCAAGCGGCCTTGTAATTCGGGAATCAGATCCGAAGGTTTGGCCAGATGAAACGCGCCGCTGGCGATGAATAAAATATGATCGGTTTTGATCATGCCGTATTTGGTGCTGACTGTCGTACCCTCAACCAGCGGCAATAAGTCGCGTTGCACGCCCGCGCGCGACACATCGGGGCCGCTGCCTTCGGAGCGGCTGGTGATTTTGTCGATTTCGTCGAGGAACACAATGCCGTTTTGCTCGACATTTTCCAGTGCGCGGATTTTTAGATCGTCGTTGTTGACCAATTTCATCGCCTCTTCTTCCAGCAGCAGTTTCATTGCTTCGGCAATTTTCAGTTTGCGCGTTTTTGTACGCTCGCTGCCCATGTTTTGAAACATACTTTGGATTTGCGCGCTCATATCTTCCATCCCCGGCGGCGCCATGATTTCCATGTGCATCGGTTGCGCGGCGACGTCGATTTCAATTTCCTTGTCGTGGAGTTTGCCTTCACGCAGCATTTTGCGGAATTTTTGTCGGGTCGAATTTTGTTCCGGGTCGGTAGAAGTATCGAGTGATGTACCAAAGCCAACGGGGCGCGCCGGCGGTAATAGCGCATCAAGAATGCGATCTTCCGCTGCATCGGCGGCGGCGAGTTGATTTTTTTTCATCTCCTGCTCGCGCGTCTGCTTGATCGACATCTCGACCAGGTCGCGAATAATCGAATC
>JBEEJL010000151.1:0-7384 GCA_041169175.1 Pseudomonadota bacterium
AGCCATTTTATGTAGGCTTTAATGTCGGCGGGTTTGAGTTGGGTTTGCAAGCAGACCAGCCCACGAAAGAAGTAGTAGAAAATGTCGTCGCTTATTGGGGCGTAACGGATATTGATGCGGAATACGAGCGCCTGCTTAAACTCGGGGCGACCAGCAAAAGCGGCGTACAAGATGTCGGTGGTGACATCAAAGTCGCGACGGTGCACGATCCCTTCGGCAATGTCTTCGGCATTATTTTTAATCCCCATTTCAAAATCTGAACCACATTAACGTCGTGACTTCGTCAGAATAAAAATCCTTGAAGCCTCCCTCCCAAGTTAGTTTTTCCGAAGCCTTCAAATACTGGCTCAAACTCGGCTTCATCAGCTTCGGCGGACCGGCCGGGCAAATCGCCATCATGCATCATGATTTAGTCGATCAAAAACGCTGGATCTCCGAGCAGCGATTTTTGCACGCGCTGAATTACTGCATGCTGTTGCCCGGCCCGGAAGCGCAACAACTCGCCATCTATATAGGTTGGCTGATGCATCGCACTTGGGGCGGCATTGTTGCGGGCGTACTGTTTGTGTTGCCGTCATTTTTTATTTTAATTTTGTTGTCGTGGATTTATCTCGCCTACGGACACGTTACCGCCGTCGCAGGTATTTTATATGGCATCAAACCGGCAGTGACGGCTATCGTCTTATTCGCTGCTTATCGCATCGGCTCGCGTTCGCTAAAAAATAAAACATTGATCGCGGTTGCCGTCACCGCTTTCATCGCCATCTTTGTTTTCAATTTGCCGTTTCCGCTGATTGTTTTATCAGCGGGGATATTCGGCGCAATTTACAGCCGCTATTCGCCAGAGACGTTCAAACTATCCAGTGCCCATGCCGCTTCAGGCAAGCCGCACGAACCCGCGTTGATTGACGACCACACGCCAACGCCAAGTCATGCTCTATTCAGCAAGCAGAAATGTATTCGCGTCGCGCTCACCGGCGTCTTCATTTGGCTGGTCAGCATGTTGCTGCTGATCGCCATCTTCGGCAAACAAAACGTGCTGACACAGATGTCGTGGTTTTTCACCAAGGCTGCGCTGCTGACTTTTGGCGGCGCGTATGCCGTGTTGCCGTATGTGTATCAAGGCGGCGTGGTCGAGCATCAGTGGCTTACCGCCGCGCAAATGATCGATGGCCTCGCACTAGGCGAAACCACGCCGGGGCCGTTAATCATGGTTGTCACCTTCGTCGGTTTTGTCGGTGGCTGGGCCAAACCTATTTTTGGTGCTGATGCGCTATTCGCGTCAGCGTTTATCGCGGCGAGTGCGGTGACATTTTTTACTTTTTTGCCAAGCTTCATTTTTATTTTACTCGGCGGCCCGTTTATTGAAACCACCCACGGCAAGCTCAAATTCACCGCGCCACTCAGCGCGATAACAGCCGCCGTCGTCGGTGTAATTGTGAATCTCGCGGTATTTTTTGCCTGGCATGTGTTCTGGCCAAAAGGTTTCGCTGCGAGGCCGGATTGGTTTTCTATCGTGCTCTGCGCCGCCGCTTGCATCGCATTGTTTCGTTATAAAACCAATGTGATAATGGTCATCACCGCTTGCGCAGTCGCAGGTTTAGTTTTCACTTTTTTGCGCACATAACATCCCATCATGGTCGAAATAAAACCCGAACAATCCGTCGAGCTGCTCAAAGAATTACACATCCTCACGCGCGACGGCAAGATGAATCAAGACAGTCGGCGCAAATTGAAACAGGTCTATCACCTCACCCAATTCATCGAGCCGCTATTAAAAAATATTCAATTAAATCAAATAGATACATCAGTAGTCGATCACGGCGCAGGTAAGTCATATTTGGGTTTTATTTTGTACGATTTATTTTTCAAAGCGCAACAAAACGCCTCGCATATTTATGGCATCGAGCGGCGCGATGATCTGGTGCAAAAATCCACCGAGCTCGCGCAACGCTTAAACTTTCCGCGCATGTCCTTCCTCAATTTATCCGTCGCCGAATCGATTACGTCGAACAAACTGCCAGAAAAAATCGACATCGTCACCGCGCTGCACGCCTGCGACACCGCTACCGACGACGCCATCAACTTCGCGCTGAAAAAACACGCGCAACACATCGTGCTGGTTCCCTGCTGCCAAGCCGAAGTCGCCAGCGTGCTGAAAAAAAATAAAGGCAAAGCCTTAGCCAAAGATGCTTTGACAGAAATCTGGCGTCACCCCATCCACACGCGCGAATTCGGCAGCCAGATCACCAACGTATTACGCTGCCTGCAACTCGAAGCCCACGGCTACCAAGTCAGCGTCACCGAGCTGGTCGGCTGGGAGCACTCAATGAAAAACGAACTCATCATTGCCAGCTACCAAAACCTGCCGCGCAAACGTCCGACTGAGCGATTGCATCAAGTGCTGCAAACGGTAGGGCTGGAAGAAATGAACCAAAGATTTTTCGTTTCATGATCCAAATCAACGCCGAGCAACTCGCCGAGTTATTGCCCTGGCCAGAACTGGTCGCGCGGATGAAATCCATGTTCGACAGCGCGACGACCGTGCCTGAGCGCCTGCATTACTCCGTTGGCAACGAGAGCATGCGCGAAACACCGACACTGCTGCTCATGCCCGCGTGGAGCGAAGAATTTCTCGGCGTCAAAATCGTCAACGTGTTTCCTGATAACGCACAAAGCAAAATCGCTGCGCTCAATTCCACCTATCTTTTATATTCCAACCGCACCGGGCAAACACTGGCGTCGATAGACGGCAACCAACTCACCGCCATGCGCACCGCCGCCACCTCTGCCGCCGCCGCAGATTTTCTCGCGCGCAAAGACACGGCACATTTACTAGTCGTCGGCGCAGGCCGCATCGCCAGCCTGATGCCTGCCGCTTACTCCGCCGTGCGCAAATTGCAATCGGTCAAAGTATGGAATCGCCACACAGAACCAGCAGAAAAATTAGTCGCGCATTTACGCGCGCAAGGATATAACGCATCGGTCGCAAACGATTTGAAAGCAGCAGTGGAAACCAGCGACATTATCAGCGCCGCCACCTTGTCCACGCAGCCACTGATACTGGGCGCATGGGTCAAGCCCGGCACCCACATCGATTTAATCGGCGGCTTCCGTGAAAACATGCGCGAAGCGGATGATGCACTGGTGGCCAACGCCATGCTATTCGCCGACACCAAAATGGCTTGGGTCGAGGCCGGTGATTTTGTTCATCCGTTAAAGTGGGGCTTGATAGAACTGAATGCGATTACTACATTGGATAAACTTTGTAGTGGTCAGCATCAAGGTCGCAACGACGACAAACAAATCACGCTATTCAAATCGGTCGGTTCAGCATTGGCCGATATTGCTGCTGCATCGCTGGCCTATTCGCGGCTAAGCTGACTACATTGAGCTTTGATGTAAGCCCTTAGTTAATGAAAAATTTTTTCAAGCCGCGAATACGACCGCTACGCGGCCTGCAGAAGCCGTGCGGCGAGCTGGCCCGACGACAATTTGTACATTGCGTCCCAGTCGTGCCAAACAGTCGAGCAGCTTCGCCTCACTAATTCCGCGAAATTGGCCACGCAACAACTTGGACAGTTTCGGCTGAGTGATGCCCAGAACTTCTGCAGCTTGCTGCTGACTCCACTTTTTACTTTTAATAATTTCGCCGATCTTGCTCGCCAGTTGTGCTTTCACGATCATTTCGTCGGCGTCTGCCACGCCTAAATCGGCATAGACGTTGCCGGTGCTTTTTTCAATTTTGATCATTTTCATTCTCCTTTGGCATGCGCTTCCGCCGCCTTTCATCGTTCCCGAATTACATCCATGTCCGGCTTCGGTGTCGCAATACCACGCGTTGATTTCTTCTGAAAGCAATGTAGAACGTAAACCGCATTTGCGAATTTGACTGTATAGACAGCGCGAAACGTGCCACCGCCTGAATCTTCCACCACCTCAAGTACCCCAGCCGAACCAAAGCCCTTTAGCGGCTTCGTCTGTTCATGTTTCTTGCCGATCTGCGCTTGATGTAAGGCATAGCCGAACGAGTCTTGCACCTCACCCGGCATAGCGATCAAATCCTTTTTGGCCGAGCCAACCCAGAGTAGTTTTTTTATTTGATCTTGCATGGTTGAATTATGCCTATATGGGCATAATTAAGCAAGTGAGCGATTCGTTCATTACTTCGTAGCGAGTTGAAACCGTAAGGATGGTGCTTATGCGCAACAACAGAAAATAAATTCGAAACTGGTCCCTTTGATTGGGCTTATCCTGCAGCAAGATTGGGCTATTGGCGAACCTCTCTCGCTTAGAGCGAGCGATTGGGCGATGCGTTACACGAATCGGTAAACGATGCAAACGTTGTTAAGAGCGTACCGTCAAGCGTATTATGTCAATAGCGGTTTCGATAGAAAACAGATAATTAATGCGTTGTCTATTTTTCAATCATAAAAAAAATCATTATCTTGTTGTTTTATATATATATTTATTATTAATGACTGATAAATGACTGAACGTTTTTTGCAATGTATGATAAACCACTTGACCAACGAGGAGTTTCCGGTAAAATGACGATACGTTAAAAAATTGGGGGCACCTATGGAGAAGCATAAATTTTCAACAAGTGAGTTTTTGTCTTTTTTAGATTACGTAATTGATAAAGGCTTGCTCAATAGAGCAACCGCGACTAGCAGGAAATCAGCGGCACTGAAAGTGTTAGAAATTTTAGATGAAGACGAAAAAACCGATTTACGAAAAATCGATAAGGAACAGGTTTTTAGCCGATTCGTGAACATTAATGGTAAGGCTTACAAGCCGGATAGCCAGCAGGTATACCGAAGCCGTTTTAACGCGGCTCTTGATGATTTTCTTCGCTACGCAGAAAACCCGGCAGGGTTCAAAACATCAACAATATCCAAGGGCGGCAAGGATAAACAAACTGATAACAAGAAGGGAAATAAAAGTAAACCGGAGTTTGTAAGCTCTAAGCCTCCTATTCTTTTACTTCCTCCCCCCCCGGGTTTTCTTGAAATACCTGTGCCACTTGATGATGGTCGTGTTGTAAAAATTCAACTACCTCCTAGCTTGACGGAGGCAGAGGCAAACAAAATTAGTGCAATTGTCAAAGCATATGCTTTGAGCAGTAGCTGATGCCTTGAAATTTACGTAAATGAAAATGATAAAGATTGTCTATGGATCAAATGAATATTAGGAATCAGAAGCGAACGCAAAAATGAAAAACCCAGTTCAGCTGATACTGAACTGGGCTTATTCCCCGAAGATTTGCGAGCCATCTTAAGGGAGCCGTAACTAATTACTACACAACAGGCAAACAAATTGTGTAGGCAATTCAAGGCGGTGTCAAGCGGCTCGCTTTTTTAGGAGTATGAGTGTTATGACTTACTCAACTTTAAGAAAAAGCGTCTTTGTTCGTTCTTACCTCAGGCAGCGTTTTGGTCGTATTGAAAATGTTTGCCAACATTGGCGTTCTCATCCAGGCCAACTTAGCTTGTTTTAGTTGATTTGGTTAAGGCACCAGCCGAAGGGCTGGTGCTTTTTTTAAGTTGCAGACACTTGATTACGAAAATCTAATAATTTACCAATGGGGCGAGCCGGCATGATGGAGGGGGCCATGATGGAGTCAGGTCTTTCATTGTTATATTCACGTGCAAGGCAATCTGGGTGAAATGAAATACAGCGGCGGGATCATATTATTAAAAGGCTGAACGTCTGCTCTTAAGGCAAGCGACTGGCAATTTTGGGGCGATTTGTCTTCTTGGAACGGGCATCACAAATATAGCTGCCCTTCAACCCAACCCTTCACGAAGCTCCGCTGTAATCTCATAAGACCGCAACCTAGCAGCATGATCAAATATCTGCGAGGTAATCATCAATTCATCCGCGCCTGTTCGTTCGATGAAAGCTTGCAAGCTACGTTTGATAGTTTCGCGCGAGCCGATGGCAGCGCAGGATAATACTTGATTGAGCAGGGCGTGTTCTTGTGGGCCGATGCGGGTTGGATAATCCCTCATCGGCGGTTGCAAGCGCTTGGGGTTGCCGCTGCGCAGGTTGACGAAGGCTTGCTGCATTGAGGTGGCGAGAAAATGTGCTTCTTCGTCCGTGTCTGCGGCGAAGACATTGAAGCCGAGCATGACATAGGGCTTTTGCAATTGCGCGGAGGGTTTGAAGTTGGCGCGATAGATTGCTATTGCTTGCATCATTTGCGCTGGTGCGAAATGCGAGGCGAAGGCGTAGGGCAATCCTAGCGCCGCTGCGAGTTGCGCGCCGAACAAGCTGGAGCCGAGTATCCATATCGGTACATTCAGGCCCGCGCCGGGAACGGCGCGCACGGCTTGTTGATGCGTGCCGGAAAAATAATCCATCAGCTCGACCACATCTTGCGGAAACTCATCAGCATCGGAAGCGAGGTTACGTCGCATTGCGCGCGCGGTGATTTGATCGGAGCCAGGCGCGCGCCCGAGGCCCAAGTCGATGCGGCCGGGGAACAGTGATTCCAAAGTGCCGAATTGTTCGGCAATCACCAGCGGCGAATGGTTGGGCAACATGATGCCGCCCGCGCCGACGCGGATGGTCGAGGTGCCGCCCGCGACATGCGCAATCAGCACAGCAGTCGCGGCGCTGGCGATGCCCGGCATGCCATGATGCTCGGCCAACCAGCAGCGCTGGTAGCCCCAGCGCTCGCCGTGCTGGGCAAGATTAAGCGTGTTGCGAAACGATTGCGCAGCGGCGCTGCCCTCGGTGATCGGGGAGAGGTCGAGAATGGAAAAGGGGATCATAGTAGTGCGATGGCTTCAAGAAAATTTAGCGCGTCGCCGCAATTTATTTTTTTACGTACGCACTTTTGGTTTGGTGGAGAAGAGGAGGATCGAACTCCCGACCTTCGCATTGCGAACGCGACGCTCTCCCAGCTGAGCTACTTCCCCACGCTAAATATTAGTGTAGTAGAAAATAGAATAACTGCGAAAGTTTTTAAGAATTATTTAATTAAATCAATTAGTTATAACAATATCGAAAAATGAATTATTGATTACGCTCTACGTTTATACGCCCAGGTCATCATCGCGATTCCGGCGAGTATCATTGGCACACTTAACCATTGCCCCATGGATAATCCGAGCGCGAGGAAGCCGAGAAAATCATCCGGCTCGCGTGCGAATTCGGTGATGATGCGGAAGGCGCCGTAGCCAATCAAAAATAATCCCGACACCGCGCCCATCGGTTTTGGTTTGCGCGAGAACAGCCACAGCACGAAAAACAACAGCACGCCGTCGAGTGCGAATTGATAAAGTTGAGAAGGGTGGCGCGGCGTGGCGACGGCATCGACTTGTGGAAACCACATCGCCCACGGCGCGGTAGCGCTAGTGATACGTCCCGGTAATTC
>JBEEJL010000152.1:0-6317 GCA_041169175.1 Pseudomonadota bacterium
ACCCATCCCCACCCCAACCCTCCCCTTGAAGGGGAGGGAGCAGATGCGTAGGCGCACAATGTTTGCAAACCCCTTCAGATTTGCATAATATAGTCTCAATTAACACGGCGGCTGCGGTCGCCGTGTTTGCTTTTTAACTTTCCGTGAAGAAACTGCCATGTCTCATTTGATGAAAACTTATTCTCCTCAAGCCGTTGCGTTCGAGCGCGGAGAGGGCGTGTGGCTATATGACACTAGCGGGAAGAAATATCTCGACGCGTTGGCTGGCATTGCTGTGAATGGCCTTGGTCATGCTCATCCGAAGTTAGTCAAAGCGATTTGCGAACAATCTGCCAAAGTCATTCACACTTCAAATCTATTCACGGTGCCACAACAGGAAACTTTGGCGGCGAAGTTGTGCGAACTATCCGGTATGGAGCAAGCGTTTTTTTGCAGCAGCGGCGCTGAGGCGAACGAAGCGACGATTAAAATCGCACGGATGTATGGCCATCGCCGTGGCGTGGAATTGCCGACGATTATTGTGATGGAAAAAGCGTGGCATGGCCGCACTATCGCCACACTTTCCGCGACGGGTAGCCGCAAGGCGCAAGCGGGCTTCGAGCCGCTGGTCGCAGGTTTTGTACGCGTACCGTACAACGACATCGCCGCGATTGAAAACGTGGCGCAGAATAATCAAAACGTCGTCGCCGTGTTAGTCGAAATGATTCAAGGTGAAGGCGGCGTGCGCGTGGCGGATGCGGAGTTCCAACGCAAGTTGCAAACGCTGTGCAACGCGAAAGAATGGCTGTACATGGTCGATGAAGTGCAGACCGGCATTGCGCGCACTGGAAAGTGGTTTGCGTATCAACACGCGGGCGTGCAGCCGGATGTGTTGAGCCTCGCCAAAGGTCTTGGCTCCGGCGTGCCGATTGGCGCGTGCCTCGGCGCGCGGCGCGCGAAGGATGTATTTCAGCCGGGTAACCACGGGACTACATTTGGCGGCGGGCCGTTGGCTTGTGTCGCAGCGATAACAACTTTGCAAGCGATTACCGATGAAGGCTTGATGGAAAATGCAGCCAAGGTCGGCGCGCATCTCAAGACACGTTTGCAGACAGAATTGAAAGGTGTTGCGGGCGTCATAGATATTCGCGGTATGGGCATGATGCTCGGCATTGAGCTTGATCGCGTGTGCGGCGTTATTGTGAAGCGCGCACTTGAAGTTGGTTTGGTGACGAACGTGACGCAAGATAAAGTGATACGTTTATTGCCCGCGCTGATCATGACGCAAAGCGAAGCCGATATGCTGATCGATAAACTGGTGCCGCTGATTAAACAATTTTTATCCGAGCCTGTTGTCGCTACGGGAAAATAATATGAAGCATTTTTTGCAATTCAGAGACTTTACCCTGGATGAATACGAGTATTTATTCGCCCGCACGAAGTGGATAAAATCTCAATTTAAACAATATGCTACCTACCAGCCACTGACAGACAGAATGTTGGCCATGGTGTTCGAAAAACAATCGACGCGCACGCGCGTGTCGTTTGAAGCGGGCATCTTTCAACTCGGCGGCTCGTCGATTAATCTCACCACATCGGAAACACAACTCGGGCGCGGTGAGCCGATCGAAGATGTTGCCAAAGTGATTTCGCGCATGGTCGATCTGGTGATGATTCGCACCTTCGATCAAACCATTATCGAAAAATTCGCTGCCAATTCGCGCGTACCAGTGATCAACGGCCTCACTAACGAATATCATCCGTGCCAGATACTCGCCGATATTTATACCTATTATGAACATCGCGGGCCGATCAAAGGCAAGACCGTGGCGTGGATAGGCGACGCGAGCAATATGAGCCGCACTTGGCTACAAGCCGCAGAAATTTTCGATTTCAAATTACATTTCGCTTCGCCGAAAGGTTATGAACTTGAAGCCGAGCTCCTGAACAATCCGCATCTCACTTGCTTCAACGATCCGCGTGAAGCAGCCAAAGGCGCAGACCTAGTAAACACTGACGTGTGGACCAGCATGGGCTTCGAGGCAGAAACCGCCAAGCGCAAAAAAGATTTCGCCAGTTACATCGTTGATGGTGCGCTGATGGCGCAAGCAAAAAAAGACGCGCTGTTCATGCACTGTCTGCCCGCGCATCGCGGTGAAGAAGTGTCTGCTGAAGTCATCGACGGACCGCAAAGCGTGGTGTGGGACGAGGCCGAGAATCGCTTGCATGCGCAGAAGGCTTTGATGGAATATTTGTTGTTGGGGCGAGTTAAAGCTTAATCCACCTGTGATAGCTTTCTGTACCCCAGTTTGTTGACATACAACTTACTTTGCAAGACACTTAATCGTTATCCAAATATATTGTGGAGCCTGAGATGTCCCACCAATTTGATGTAATAGTTGAACAAGATGCTGATGGATATTATGTTGCGTCCATTCCCGCATTGCCTGGTTGTCATACGCAAGCAAAATCCTTAGACGAACTAATGGTGCGCATACGCGAAGCCGCCGAGTTATGCTTTGAAGCACAGGGCTTCCCACCGGAGGCGCTCGATTTTCTTGGAGTCCAGCGCATTTCAATCGCCGCATGACTTCACTACCGAGTTTGACTGGCAGGAATTGCTACGCGCTTTGCAGAAAGCAGGGTTCGGGATTATTCGCAGCAAGGGCAGCCACCATTTTTTGCGCCATGCCGACGCACGCACGACGGTAGTACCTCTACATGCGGGGAAACTATCGGACCTGGCCTGCTCGCAAAAATTCTGCGTGACTGCGACCTTAACCGCGAACAGTTGCAAGCTTTGTTATAGATAAATTTTCACTCTACTCAGTTTTATTGACTTACAACCGCGCGGAATGCCCAATTCCGCGTCATTTCACTCAGTGGTAACCCGCCAAAACTTTGCTATAAATAATTCATAGCGTGACGTTCGTTCACGCTATCTGTATCAACTCGAACGCTTGGAATCATTCTCAATATGAAGGAGAAAAAACCATGAAATCATTTCACCTTTTCATTTGTAGTTGGAGCATGTCGTTACTAGGAATTTTGTTGTTGGCGGGCGGATTCACGGCAGTCTATGCAGACAACGATCATGATGAAGATAACAATAGAGACAGCCGCGTAAGAATTGGCCGCGACATCGCGCCTGTGCCTCTGGATTTGCGTGGCAAAAATCGCAACCTGGTGTGGAAAGGCAGCTATCTCATCAATGCGGGTGGCGGGTGTAATGACTGCCATACCTTTCCGTCATTCGCCGTTGGCGGTGATCCGTTTCTTGGACAATTTCCGATAATTAACTCGGCGAAATATTTGGCCGGCGGCGCGCCATTCGGTCCTGCGCTGAAGTCGAAAAATCTTACGCCGAATGCGGATGGGCTGCCTGCGGGTTTGACTTATGCCCAATTTGAAACCGTATTACGCACCGGACGTGATGATGAAGATGGCCATATTTTGCAAGTGATGCCGTGGCCGGTGTATGGAAAGTTGGCGGATCAGGATTTGCGCGCGATCTATGAGTATCTGCGGGCGATACCTTCGTTGCCGAATAATTATTGATAGATGTAGCGTCAGAAGTGCGTACGCTACGGTTTAACTCCTTCCTCCTTGACGGGGGAAGGTTGGGATGGGGGAATCTTAATCTTGGGTGATCTCGTGGTTCTGCGCTTGGAATAACATGCCGGGGGTAGCCCGGCGGCTAGTCACTTTTCTTGCTTCGCCAAGAAAAGTAACCAAAAGAAGGCGAGCCCTCCGCGCCGCTTTTTTGTTTTTGTTTTTTTGTCGCTGATATTTCTGTTGCGAATCGGGCGGCGAGAAAACTCGCTGTCACCTTCACTTGAAATCTCACACTCCGCGTAGCTCAAACAGGTTCTCGCCGACGGCCCCCGATCCACAACAAAAATATCAGCGGCGCAGAAGGGAGGAAAGGCGCTTTCTTCGTATCAACATTCAGTCATGCCAGAGAATTTTCGTAGGGTGCGCCGTGCGCACGCGTAGCGGTAATTCGACCATAGCAGGCGTCTCACTACTAACACCTCATCCCCGCACCCCATCAAGCGGGAAAGAGCCTGTAATCCTAAACGATAGCGAAGTATCGGCTTTTCGTTTTTGATTGAACGCGCGGAACAGCAGATTCTTCGTTGCACTCAGAATGACAGAGAAACAAATTATTACGGCGCGAGATGCTCCGGCCGCCAGCGATATTTTTCAAGCGACACGCGGCCATGCAAACCAAACATCACGCCTTCTTTTTCCAACAACACGCGCTGCAATGAATCGTGATCGCCGTTACTCCGTGCGCTGATTTCGCCTTTGGCGTTGATAACGCGATGCCAGGGAATTTTTTTGCCGTCGGGCAACGCGTGCAATGCGTAACCTACTTGGCGTGCATGGCGGCCGAGACCGGCGAGCAAAGCGACTTGCCCGTAAGTCGCTACTTTTCCACGCGGAATTTTTTTTACTGCGGCGTAAATGCGATCGTAATTGCTGAGTTCTTTAGTCGGCATTGGACGAGAATGAGCCGCAAAAAATTATTACGAATAATTCAATATAATCAAATAGTTAATTGGCTATCTGATTATCGTGATTTTCAAAGCTCTACACCCTGGCTACGCAAAAATTCCTCATACGTGCCTTTGTAATCGGTAATTTTTTCCGGGGTCATTTCGATGATGCGAGTCGCCAATGACGACACGAATTCGCGGTCGTGCGAGACGAATACCAAGGTGCCTTTGTATTGCTCGAGCGCGCCATTGAGGGCTTCGATGGATTCCATGTCCAAGTGGTTGGTGGGTTCGTCCATCAACAACACGTTATGTTTTTGCAACATGAGTTTGCCGAAAATCATGCGGCCTTTTTCGCCGCCGGAAATCACCTTGACCGATTTTTTTACTTCATCGCCGGAGAACAACAAGCGACCTAAAGTGCCGCGCACGACTTGATCGTCGTCGCCTTCTTTGCGCCAGTTGGTTACCCATTCGGTGAGCGAAATCGCTTCAGGGAAATCTTCCGTCGTATCTTGCGCCATGTAGCCGGGTCGGGCTTTTTCGGCCCATTTGACCACGCCTTCGTCGGGCTTGAGGTTGCCTGCGAGCGTTCGCAGCAAAGTGGATTTGCCGACGCCGTTCTGGCCGATGATGGCGATTTTTTCGCCCGGCTCGACCAGGATGTTGAAGTTTTTGAACAGCGGCGTGCCGTAACCTTTGGCCAGTCTTTCCACGCCCACTGCCGAGCGGTGCAGTTTGTCTTTGTCATCGACTTCAAATCGAATAAACGGATATTGGCGGCTCGAGGGTTTGATGTCTTCGAGTTTAATTTTTTCGATTTGTCTTTGGCGCGAGGTCGCTTGACGCGCTTTCGATGCGTTAGCGGAGAAACGCGCAACGAAGGCTTTCAGCTCGGTAATCTGGGTTTGTTTTTTCGCGTTGTCCGAGGTCATGCGCTCGCGCGCCTGGGTCGAGGCAGTCATGTATTCGTCGTAATTACCCGGATAAATTTTAATGGTGTTGAAATCCAGGTCGGCCATGTGCGTACACACGCTATTCAAAAAATGCCGATCGTGCGAAATGATAATCATGGTGCACTGACGCTGGTTGAGAATATCTTCCAGCCAGCGGATCGAGTTGATGTCCAAGTTGTTAGTCGGCTCGTCGAGCAACATGATATCGGGGTTAGAGAACAACACTTGCGCCAGCAAAACGCGCAACTTCCAGCCCGGCGCGACGGCGCTCATCGGGCCATCGTGTTGCTCTATCGGAATGCCGACGCCCATGAGCAATTCACCCGCGCGCGATTCGGCGGTGTAGCCGTCGTATTCGGCGAACTTGGCTTCGAGATCGGCGGCGCGCATGTAGTCGTCTTCGGTCGCTTCGAGGTTGGCGTAAATCGCGTCGCGCTCTTGCCGAGCGGCCCACATTTCGGTGTGGCCTTGCATGACGACGTCGAGCACGCGCTGCTCTTCGTAAGCAAATTGGTTTTGATTCAATTTACCCAGACGCTCGCCACGATCTAGCGACACATTGCCGCCGCTCGGCTCTAAATCGCCGCCGAGAATTTTCATGAAGGTGGTTTTGCCGCAACCGTTGGCGCCGATGAGGCCGTAACGATTGCCGTCGCCGAATTTAACCGAGACGTTTTCAAAGAGTGGCTTTGCGCCGAATTGTATGGTGATGCCTGCGGTGGAGAGCACGATGTTTCCTAAAATAAATGATGCAAAAAAACGAAGCGCATTTTAGCATGGCGCGCGGACTTCCCCTCTGGCATCACTCACTGCGCATCAAATATCGTGCAGCGTATTAACTTAACTAATTGATTTTATTGAATTATTTATTATCCTTTCA
>JBEEJL010000153.1:0-2793 GCA_041169175.1 Pseudomonadota bacterium
ACAATGCAACCAATTGGCATTGATCCCACAGCGCATCCGGCTCCGAGCCGGGCTCGCCGAACAGCGCCTGCTCCTGGTCGGTTCCCGCTGACGGATCTTCGAGGCTAAGCGATAGGGCGCCCAATTGCTGTAACGCATCGCCCAGCGCATCCGCTGTTGTTGCATCCATCACCAATGATAATGATTGCCACGGCATTTAGGCTTTAATCTGCGACATTATTTGGCCACTTTCGCCGCAGCCAGCTTGTCTTCCAGATAATGAATACTGGTACCACCGGCGATAAACGCCGCGTCGCTCATCAACTCCTGATGCAAGGGAATATTGGTTTGAATACCTTCGACTACCATTTCCGATAGCGCGGTGCGCATACGTGCCATCGCCTGCTCGCGTGTGTCGCCATGTGCGATGATTTTACCGATCATCGAATCGTAATGCGGCGGCACATAATAATTGTGGAACGCATGCGAATCGACGCGGATGCCCGGCCCGCCGGGCGTGTGATATTGCGTAATACGTCCAGGCGACGGGACAAAGGTATAAGGATTCTCGGCGTTAATGCGGCACTCAATGGCGTGACCGCGCAGCACAATGTCTTTTTGCCGATAGCGCAGCTTTTCGCCTGCGGCGATACGGATTTGTTCCTGCACGATGTCCACGCCGGTGATCATTTCCGTCACCGGATGTTCGACTTGCACGCGTGTATTCATTTCGATAAAAAAGAATTCGTCTTTTTCAAATAAAAATTCAAACGTGCCTGCGCCGCGGTAACCGATTTTGCGGCAAGCTTCGGCGCAACGCTCGCCGACTTTATCGCGGATGCGCGGTTTCAAAAATGGCGCGGGCGCTTCTTCGATAATTTTTTGATGGCGGCGCTGCATCGAGCAATCACGTTCGCCGAGGAAAATCGCGTTTTTGTGTTGATCGGCCAAGATTTGAATTTCAATATGGCGCGGCGTTTCGAGAAACTTTTCCATATAGACAGCGGGATTATTGAACGCAGCCTGTGCTTCGGCACGCGTCATGTTCACCGCATTCACCAGCGCCGCTTCGGTATGCACTACGCGCATTCCGCGTCCGCCACCGCCACCAGCGGCTTTGATGATGACCGGATAACCCACCATTGCGGCGATTTTTTTCAATTCTTTCGGGTCATCGCCTAGTGCGCCGTCGGAGCCTGGCACGCACGGCACGCCGGCTTTTTTCATCGCGTTTTTGGCGCTGACTTTATCGCCCATTAACCGTATCGATTCCGCGCGCGGGCCGATAAAGACAAAACCGCTTTGCTCGACACGTTCGGCGAAGTCAGCGTTTTCCGACAAAAATCCGTAGCCCGGATGAATCGCCTGCGCGTCGGTAACTTCAGCTGCGCTGATGATGGCGGGAATGTTGAGATAGCTCGCCGACGACGGCGCCGGGCCGATGCACACCGATTCATCGGCGAGCAAAACATATTTGGCGTCCGCGTCGGCTTCGCTATGCACGGCGACGGTTTTGATGCCCATTTCACGACAAGCACGTTGAATACGCAGCGCGATTTCGCCGCGATTGGCGATAAGTATTTTTTCAAACATAATTTAGGCGCTCAGCCGATGACAAACAAAGGCTGGCCATATTCGACCGGCTGGCCGTTTTCCACCAGGATGGATTTCACCACGCCGGCTTTGTCGGATTCTATTTCGTTGAGCAATTTCATCGCTTCGATAATGCACAAGGTTTGGCCCTCGGTCACGGTGTCGCCGATTTTGACATAGGCGTCCGCGCCGGGTGCCGAGGTGCGATAGAAAGTACCGACCATCGGCGATTTGACCGTGTGGCCTTCGACTACCGGCGCTGCCGCCGGTCCGGGCGCAGCAACAGCGGCAGGCGCCATTGCAGCCTGCATTTGCGGCGTCATCGCCGGCATGGTTTGCGTGGTCATTAACACTTGCTGCGTTTGTTGCGGGCTGGAGCGGCTGATGCGGACTTTTTCTTCGCCCTCGGTGATTTCCAGTTCGGCAATGCCCGATTGTTCAACCAGCTCAATGAGCGTTTTGAGTTTGCGTAAATCCATGATTTATCCCTTTTTATATAGGTGGTGTGCCAGCGCGTGAGCCAGCGCCAGTTGATAACCGGACGCGCCGAGGCCCGTGATTACGCCGACAGCTAATGCAGAAACATAGGATTGATGGCGGAAGGCTTCACGTGCCTGGATATTGGATAAATGTACTTCGATAAAAGGAATCTCCACGCCGGCCAGCGCATCGCGCAAGGCGATACTGGTGTGGGTTAATGCAGCAGGGTTAATGATAATAAAATCCACGCCGTCTTTTTTTGCCTGATGAATACGGTCAATCAACGCACCTTCATCATTGGTCTGAAAACATTCTGCCGTTGCGTTGGCTGATTTCGCCTGGCTCATCAGGCGCTGGTCGATATCAGCCAAAGTATCATGGCCATAAACCGCTGGTTCACGACTGCCCAGCAGGTTCAAATTAGGGCCATTCAGGATTAATATTTTTCTCATGATGCTATTTTGCCGCTAATTGCCCGAAGTTGTCCAATTTTAACGAAAATAATTGGCATCGAAAACGAACTTGGCTTCAGCGCTCCAGTGGGGAAAGCTGGTTTGTGTTTGAGGCAAATCATCAATCAAGGCAAATGATGATTAATTAACATAAATAAGCAGTAGATAAAGTATTTTAGCCGCTTTTAGTTAAAATACTGAATGAAGCTGGAAAATAAAGTTCATTATAATCAAATAGTTAGTAATTTCACCGATTCTAGAGAAAAGAATGACCCTCCCTAGCAAAAAA
>JBEEJL010000154.1:0-5628 GCA_041169175.1 Pseudomonadota bacterium
TTATAATTAATTGATTTTATTATATTTTTTACTCTCCCAAATAGGCGTGGCGCACTTGCGGGTTATTGAGCAAAGCGGGCGAATCACCGTTCAAGCTGATTAATCCGCTGTCCAGCACATAGCCTCGACTTGATATTTCCAAAGCGAGTCTGGCGTTTTGTTCTACTAATAATATGGTCACGCCGCTACGCGAAATATCGCGGATGACTTCGAATATTTTTTGCACCATGATCGGCGCGAGACCCATGCTCGGTTCGTCGAGCAATAATAATTTTGGCCGACTCATAATGGCGCGGCCGATGGCGAGCATTTGTTGTTCGCCGCCGGATAGGGTTCCGGCAAGTTGCGTGCGACGCTCTTTTAAGCGCGGAAACAAAGTGTAAATTTTTTCCAAATCCATTTTTATTTCTGCTTGGTCATTTCGCACAAACGAGCCCATGAGTAAATTTTCTTCTATGCTCATGCGCGCGAATACGCCGCGCCCTTCGGGGACCAGTGCGATACCGTTCTGGATTAATTGATGTGAAGCTAGCCCGTGCAAATTCGTATTGCCGTAATGCGCGCTGCCGCCTTGAAATGGAATCAATCCGCACAAGGCTTTAAGCGTTGTCGTTTTACCTGCGCCGTTAGCACCAATCAAGCAAACCAGTTCGCCTTCGTTGACGTCGAACGAAATACCTTTGACGGCATTGATGCCGCCATAGGAAACTTGCAAATCACGCACTTTAAGCAATCGCGCCTCCAAGATAGGCTTCGATCACAGCGGGATTTTTTTGTACGGCTTGCGGAAACCCTTCGGCGATTTTTTTGCCGTAGTCGAGCACGGCGACGCGATCGCACAAACCCATGACTAATTTCACATCGTGCTCGATGAGCAAAATCGTTATGCCATCGGCGCGGATTTTTTCCATTAATTTTTTCAGCGCGACGGTTTCGGTGGCGTTCATACCAGCGGCGGGTTCGTCGAGCGCGAGTAACTTTGGCTCAGTCGCTAATGCGCGTGCGATTTCAAGACGGCGTTGATCGCCATAGGCAAGATGTTTGGCGAACCGTTCTGATTGGTTAGAAAGTTCAATATAATCAAGCAATTGAAATGATTTCTCATGTATCGCTTTTTCTTCTGTACGCGTGCGCGATCCTCGTAGTACTGCACCGATCACGCCTGCGTGGGTGCGCACATGACGACCGACCATGACGTTTTGTAACACGCTCATGTTGCCGAACAAACGAATATTTTGGAATGTACGCGCGATGCCAAGTTTGGCCACTTGATGCGGTTCCGATTTTGAAATCGCTTTGCCATCGAACAAGACTTCGCCGCGATCTTGTTTGCCGTTGAGTTTGTACAGACCGGTGAGTACATTAAAAAATGTCGTCTTGCCTGCGCCGTTCGGGCCGATGAGTCCATAAATTTCGCCTTGGTTAATCGTCAGCGATACATCGCTCAAGGCTTCGAGGCCGCCGAAACATTTGGTGATGCCGCGCGCTTCGAGCAAGCTGCTCATGCTTCTTCCACCAACTCACGCTTGCGCGTCGGCGACGGCCATAAACCTGCCGGGCGATACAGCATGACGACAATTAACGCCAAACCGAAAATCAGCATGCGCACGCTTTCCGGATCGACGATAACTTTGCCGAAAAAATATTGTTGAATCGGCACGATGATGTAGCGTAACAACTCCGGCAACGTGGCGAGCAAAATACCGCCGAGGATGACGCCGGGAATATGTCCCATGCCGCCGAGCACGACCATGCACAACACCATCACGCTTTCCATCAGGCCGAAACTTTCCGGGCTGACAAAGCCTTGAAAACCGGCGAACAATCCGCCTGCCACGCCGCCGAACGACGCGCCCATCGCAAACGCAAGTAGCTTGACGTTGCGTGTGTTGATACCCATAGATTTCGCGGCAACTTCGTCTTCGCGTATCGCGACCCACGCGCGACCGATGCGCGAATCTTGCAAACGCAAAGTGGTAAAAATAATCAGCAGAGTGAGCGCGAGAAATAAATAATAGTATTGATGCAACGACGGCACGGCAATGCCCGCGAGAGAATTGGCTTTCGCGAGCGACATGCTGCCGAGCGAAATCGGATCGATACCGTTTACGCCTTGCGGGCCATTGGTGATATTGACCGGTGCATTAAGGTTGTTAAGAAAAATGCGAATGATTTCACCGAAGCCGAGCGTGACGATGGCGAGATAATCGCCGCGCAAACGCAGTGTCGGCGCGCCGAGTAGGACGCCGAATAATCCGGCCACTGCTGCGCCTATCGGCAGCAGCGCCCAAAACGGTAAATGAATATTGAAATGCGGACTGGCGAGCAGTGCATATAAATACGCGCCGACGGCGTAGAACGCGATGTAACCAAGGTCGAGTAAGCCTGCGAAACCGACGACGATATTCAAACCCAGCGCGAGCATGATGTAGAGCAAAGCGAAGTCGATAATGCGCACCCATGAAGGGCCGCCTGTCGCCGCCGCTAAATAAGGCGCTGCTGCCAACATGATGCCGAGCAAGGCAAACGCGACCCACGCTGAGCGCTTATCTGATTTTATTTTATTATAAAAATTATTCATTATAATCAAATACTTATGCTCGTTCAGAGACGCGCTCACCGATGAGCCCGGAGGGCTTGAATATCAACACCAATATCAACACAAAAAATGCGAATACGTCTTGATAATGGCTGCCTAAAAATCCGCCGGTGAGTTGGCCGATGTAACCTGCGCCCAAACTTTCGATCAAGCCGAGCAACAAACCGCCTAGTACTGCACCTTTCAAATTACCGATGCCACCGAGGACGGCGGCGGTGAAGGCCTTGAGGCCGAGCATGAAGCCCATAAAATAATGTGCGATGCCGTAATTCGCACTGACCATCATGCCAGCAATCGCGGCGAGCGCGGAGCCGATGATGAAGGTAAATGAAATCACCGCGTTTATATTCACGCCCATCAAACCGGCAACCGAAGGATTCTCCGCCGTAGCGCGCATGGCGCGGCCCATTTTGGTTTTATTCACCAGCGTGAGCAACGCCACCATGATGACAACTGCCATCACGACAATCGCGATTTGTACAGCGGTGATGCGCGCGCCGAAAATGTCATAACTGCCGGAAGGAAAAATGGCCGGAAAGGAAATATAACCACGACCCCAAATCATCATGGCTAAATTTTGTAACACAATGGACACGCCGATGGCGGTGATCAGCGGTGCCAGTCGCGGCGCGTGGCGCAGAGGACGATAGGCCACGCGCTCGATGGTGTAACCAATCGCCATGCAAACCGGAATCGCCACTACGAGCGCGCCGAGCACGAGCAAAACTGGCGACAGTCCCGGCGCACCGGCGAAAAAAATTTGCATCACGGTAATGGAAACCAACGCACCGATCATCACCACTTCGCCATGAGCGAAATTGATCAAGCCCATGATGCCATAGACCATGGTGTAGCCCAGCGCGACCAGCGCATACACGCTGCCGAGTACCAGGCCATTGACGATTTGTTGTAAGAAAATGTCCATTAACTTTGCTAACAAAGCCTATATAAAAAAACACGGCACCGAAGGGGTGCCGTGTTGTAGTTTGATTACATCAATTTACTTAGCGGGGCCGCCAACAATTTCTAACGGCTCCCACTTCCCGCCTTTGACGGCGAAAATGGTAATCGGGCCGTCTTTGATGTCGCCTTTGTCATCGAAGGCTATCGGGCCGATGATGCCGTTGATTTTAGTTTTGCCGACTTCAGGCAAAAATTTCACCGGGTCGGTCGAGCCCGCACGTTTCATTGCGTCGATAAACACATTCACAGCGTCGTAACCGAATGGCGCGAACAATTCGACTTCTACATTGTATTTCGCTTTGAAGCGCGCGAGAAAATCTTTACCGCCGGGCATTTGATCTTTCGGCAGGCCGGGCACCGACGCCAATCCGCCTTCCGCTGCGTCGCCCGCGAGCTTGATGAAGTTAGGCGTTTGCCAGCCGTCGCCACCGATAAATTTTGCGTTGATGCCGAGCGATTTCATTTGCTTCGCCATCGGTCCGGCTTGCGGGTCGATGCCGCCGAACATAATCACATCGGGCTTTAAGCCTTTGAGTGTCGTGAGAATCGCGGTGAAGTCGGTCGCTTTATCCGTGGTGAATTCCCGCTTCACTACTTCGCCGCCAGCGGCTTTAATCGTTTTTTCCACTTCATCGGCCAAGCCCTGCCCGTATGCTGTGCGGTCATCGATGATGGCGATTTTTTTCGCGCCGAGTTTTTTCACCACGTAGTTACCAATGGCCGGGCCTTGCTGCGAATCATTGGCGACTAAACGAAAAGTGGTTTTGTAACCTTGATTGGTATAAGTCGGACTGGTGGAAGAAGGCGAAATTTGCGGTATGCCTGCGTCGGAATAAATGCGCGAAGCGGGTATCGATGCGCCGGAATTGAAGTGCCCGACCACGCCTGCAACTTTTGCGTCGGCGAGTTTTTGCGCGACGACGGTCGCGGTTTTCGGATTAGCTTCGTCGTCTTCGGCGAGCAATTCAAATTTTAATTTCACACCGCCGATTTCAATATTCGCTGCGTTAGCATCGTCGATAGCCAACTGCGTGCCGTTTTTAATATCCTGGCCGATGTGCGCTTGCGGGCCGGTGAGCGGCGCAGCGAGGCCGATTTTAATCACCCCAGCTTGCGCAGCGACGGGCGTCACCTTCGGCGCATCTGCTTTGGGCGCAGGCGCTTCGCCTTTGCCGCAAGCGGCGAGCACAAGCGCGGAAATAATCAGCAAACCAGTATGGCGTAATTTCATGGCGATTCCCTCGGGTGACGTGTTGTTCTGATGCTGCTGATTATGCGTAGCGGGACTGGGCTTGTCAATTTGCTTATGGCTTACTGGCAGACAATAAAAAAGCCGACCCAAGGTCGGCTTTTTTTACTACAAATTCAGCTTACTTCTTTTGCGCCAAGACCCATTTCACCAGGGTTTTGATGTCGTCGTCTTTGACTGCAGCGTTTGGCGGCATGGCCATTGGGCCCCACACACCGGAACCGCCTTCTTTGACTTTCTTTACCAGCTTGGCTTCAGCTTCTTTGTCGCCTGCGTATTTCGCTGCGATTTCCTGAAACGATGGGCCGATGATTTTTTTGTCTGCAGAATGGCAGGCGGTGCAAGAGCTCTTTGCGGCGAGTTCTGGGTTGGCTTGAGCGGCGCCAGCAGCTAACAAAATACCTGCGGCGATAATTGCGTAGTTGAATTTCATGTAGCTCTCCATAGGGTGAAAATAAATACTGTGAAAATAAATACTGTGAAAATAAATACTGTCAAAATAAAGTCTAAAGTGGCGCTATTTTGCCAGTTTTCAGCGTGTTCACCAAATGATTTAAGTCACTAATCGGCGGTAGGCAGCTAACGCCTTGGCATACCCACGCGTTGACAGCATCTTTGCGCGGTTTCTCTAGCACGCCGGGAAGTCCCGTTACGCCCTCGGCAATACTAACGACCATCGCGTTCGGCATATATAGAGTAGCGAGCGTTTTTTGCCATTCTTGGGCTTTATTATTTTTATCAATTAAAACAATAAGTTGCGATGGATTGAGTGATTCAGCTAATGCCGCCGTTAGGGTCGCAAAACCGGACGGGCTTT
>JBEEJL010000155.1:0-6780 GCA_041169175.1 Pseudomonadota bacterium
TTATTTCGATCAGGATTTTTACTTTGCCAAGAAGCCGCCGGACTGAGCAGGCGAGATTGCCTGGCGCCAAAGCTTTACAAGCCTAGGTCGCATCACTATAATGCGCGCTCTTTCGAGGTACTGGGGGTATAGCTCAGCTGGGAGAGCGCTTGCATGGCATGCAAGAGGTCAGCGGTTCGATCCCGCTTATCTCCACCAAAAGAGCTTTTTAAGTCAAAGTCCCCATCGTCTAGAGGCCTAGGACATCGCCCTTTCACGGCGGTAACACGAGTTCGAATCTCGTTGGGGACGCCAAAAAAACAAGGGCTTACAGAAATGTAAGCCCTTTGTTTTGTCTCGTGTCTATATTATGTCAATAAAGTGTTTTTTTGTCCCCGTGGCAATAATA
Source organism: Pseudomonadota bacterium (assembly GCA_041169175.1). Lineage (GTDB taxonomy): Bacteria > Pseudomonadota > Gammaproteobacteria > Burkholderiales > JBEEJL01 > JBEEJL01. The sequence goes on from JBEEJL010000155.1 coordinate 389, forward strand.
CTTTCGGCTACTTTGTCGCTCGAATCCGCGTAAAGACCTCCCCCGTTTGACGCACGTCCTGCAATGTCTTATATTGTTTATTGTAATCTTATGCAATACACTTTAAATTGATTAAAACGTTTAAGCACAAAGGCCTTGAGCGGTTTTTCAGGGTGGGCGATATGCGAGGCATTCAAGCGCAACACGCGCCGCGTCTTAACCGCTTGCTCGACGCGCTGGACTGCGCCGCGAGCGCTGAAGAATTGGATGTGCCGGGGTGGTTTTTACATCGACTTAAAGGTGCAAACAAAAACCTGTGGAGCTTGCGGGTTTCCGGCAATTGGCGAATGACATTTACCTTTGAAGATGGCGACGCTGAGATTGTTAACCTAGAGGATTATCACTAATGGCTAAAACACTGCGGAGCTTGCGCAACCCCAAACGCAAGCCTACCCATCCAGGGCAAATTTTACGCGAAGACGTATTACCTGCGCTGCGCATGACACAAACCGAATTCGCGCAACGCCTTGGCGTATCACGTCTTACCGTGTCGGAAATTCTGCACGAAAAACGCCCGGTGTCGGTGGATATGGCTATTCGCTTAGGTAAGTTACTCGGCAATGGCGCAGGGCTTTGGCTACGAATGCAACAGACGCTTGATGTGTGGGCGCTGGAACAATCGGGCGGCTACGAAGGTATTGAACCGGCGCAAGTCAAAGCAGCGTGAAATTTGCTGGCTAGAGGGCAGTTTTCTTAAAGTTTGTTTGATTTGGGTAAAGTATTTAATTGCATCTGAACTAGGAGTTGCCATGTCTGATCTGAAAAACCAATTTGAAGCCGCGTCTGCCGCCAGTAAACATTTGCCTGAGCGTCCGGATAATGCCACTTTACTAAAAATGTACGCGCTGTATAAACAAGGCAGCATAGGCGATGCAGAGGGTGAGCGTCCGGGTCTTGGCGATTTTGTCGCGCGCGCCAAATTTGATGCATGGGTTCGACTGCAAGGGACGACAAAAGAAGCGGCTATGCAACAATATATTGATTTGGTAGAAGAGTTGCAGGAAGGCTGAGAGTTAATCAACAGACAAAAACAGGCTGCGGCCTGTTTTTTTCGGCGCTGGTTTTTAGTTATGGCACAGTGCAGGGGCAAAAAAATGGGCACAAACAATGTCAGATGATCTGCTATTGATTGTGCCCAAGCCGAGGAACTTCACTTAAGATTCCACTGGGGGATGTGGAGCTACCTGGGGGTGGTAGGAACTCAAAAATGAAGCCTTACCTCTGATATGAATAGTGCCTGTTGACCCCACTAGGGGATAGAGTGGTATCACTGATAAATTTGTAGGCATTCACCATTAAATTTGTAGGATAAATCCTACAAATCATGCCGGTTGTTTAGCGGTCGGTTTACCGTGAATGCGTGAGTTGGCGTCATCGCGGAATATAATCGGAATCGACTTAATGTTTTGTTGCGCTACCGCGCGTTGCGATTTACTGATGGCGTCGTGAATGACATGGTGGTCCGGCGACAAACTGCAGACTGGGTCCGCTTTAGTGGCATCGCCAGTTAACATAAATGCCTGGCAGCGGCAGCCGCCGAAGTCTTTGGTTTTTTCCGGGCAGGAGCGGCAGGGTTCTTTCATCCAGCTATCGCCGCGATATTCGTTGAAGGCTTGCGAGTCGTACCAAATGGATTTCATATCCGCGTCGCGCACGTTGGGGAAAGTAATGCCCGGCAACATGCGCGCCTCGTGGCACGGCAACACCATGCCGTCGGCGGTGACGGTGATGAATACCGAGCCCCAGCCATTCATGCAGGCCTTTGGCCGCGTCTCGTAATAATCCGGCACGACAAAATAAATTTTCATCTTGTCGCCGATGCGCTGGCGGAATTCATTCACGGTTTGTTCTGCGCGTTGGATTTGTTCTCTCGACGGTAGCAAGTGATCGCGGTTGAGCATGGCCCAGCCGTAATATTGTGTGTTGGCGAGCTCGACGTATTCCGCTTCCATACTCTCGGCCATTTCGAGAATTTCTTTGACGTGGTCGATATTCATTCGATGCAACACGACATTTAATACCATCGGGTAATCGTATTGCTTGATCAGCTTGGCGACTTTTGATTTCAGCTCAAAGGTTTTGGTGCTGCTGAGAAAATCATTCAGTTCGCGCGTGCTGTCTTGAAACGAAAGCTGGATGTGGTCGAGGCCATTTTCTTTAAACTTGGCGATACGTTTTTCATTCAGGCCGATGCCCGAGGTAATGAGGTTGGAGTAATAGCCGAGCTTGCGCGCCTCGCCAACGATGATTTCCAGATCGTCGCGCATCAGCGGCTCACCGCCGGATAAGCCCAATTGCGCCGCGCCCATCGCACGGCCTTCGCGCAAAACGCGCACCCATTCTTCGGTGGTTAACTCGCCATCATAGTGTGCGTAGTCCACTGGGTTGGAGCAGAACACGCAATGCAGTGGGCATTTGTAGGTAACTTCGGCCAGCAACCATAGCGGCGGATTAATAGCGGCGTTCATGATGGTGCGCTTTCCGTTTTTTGTGCTAGTTTTATCCAGCCACGTTGTTCAGCGGTTTGAATAAATTCGATCACGTCATTACGTAAATCGTTGCCGGGGAAGGCCGTTTCGAGTTTGGCGATGATTTGATCGATATTATCTAACCCATTGATTTTATTCATAATTTCAGCGGCAGAGCCAGACAGTTTTACCATGCCTTCGGGATACAACAAGACATGGCATTGCTGCGCTTCTTCCCATTGCATGCGGAAGTGGCGCGCGAGTTGCGGTGTGCTGTGGCTATCAAGCGGCGAGGTCACGGCGATCACCTTTGATTAAATTAATTTGCATCGCGTCGAGCATGGTCCACAACACATCGAGTTTAAATTGCAAAATATCCAGCGCGCGTTCTTGTTGCTCGCGCGTTTGGAAATGATCCAGCGTGATTTTCAAACCATGTTCGACATCGCGTTGCGCCAGGCTCACGCGGCCACGGAAATAATTTAAGCCTTCCGATGCGATCCACGGATAATGTTCGGGCCAATTGGCTAAACGAGCCTTGTGAATTTGCGGGGCGAATAATTCCGTCAGCGACGCGCACACGGCTTCTTGCCAAGGTTGTTGGCGCGCGAAATTGACATAAGCATCGACGGCGAATTTCACCCCGGGCAGTACACTTTTAAGTGAGGTCATGTCGTCGCGCTGAATACCGCAGGCTTCGCCGAGTTTGATCCAGGCGCCGATACCGCCTTCATCGCCGCTGCCGCCATCGTGGTCGATAATTCGTTGCACCCAATGACGACGCACTTCTCGGTCGGGGCAATTGGAAATAATGGCGCCGTCTTTGAGCGGAATATTGATCTGATAATAAAAACGATTTTGCACCCAGCCGCGAATCTGCTCGGGTGAGAGTTTGCCGCTATTCATCGCTACGTTAAATGGATGATGAATATGATAGCCCGCGCCTTTGGCACGTAATTGTTTTTCAAATTCTTCGCGGCTCCAGGCTTGTTTATCTGCACTCATAGTGTAATCTCCATTCCGTCGTAGGCGACTTCAATTTTTTGTTGACTGAGAATTTTTCTTGCTTCCGATTCTTCGTTTAATATCGGGTTGCTATTATTGATGTGAATCAAAATTTTTCTGGGTTTATTAATCCCGGCGAGAATATCCATCATGCCGCCCGCGCCGGACTGCGGTAAATGTCCCATCGATGCGGCGGGTTTTTTGCCCAGGCCTTGCGTGATCATTTCATCTTCGGTCCAGAACGTGCCATCAACCAATACACAGTCGGCTGCGCGCATGGCATTCAATACAGGCGTTTCTGCGATGCCTAATCCCGGCGCGTAAAAAAGCGTTTTACCTTTGCGCGTGTCGGTGATCAGTAAACCAATATTATCGCCCGGCAGCGGCTTGTCGCGTCGAGTAGAGTAAGGCGGCGCGTTACTTTTTAGCGGCAGCGGAGTGAACAATAAATCCTCTACACCAACCACGGTGAAGGCTTCGACCGGTTCAGTATGAATTTCATGCCACTCGGAGCCGCAATAATGATCCAGCACTTTTAACAGCGGATTGACGCTACGTAAATCATCGTGAACGCAGAACGTGCAATATAGATTCAGTTTTGGCCCTTCACGCAACATCAGCAATCCAGTGGTGTGATCTATTTGCGCATCCATTAAAACGACGGCGCGAATGCCGGAGTCGCGTAAATTGCGTGCTGGCTGAATTTTCGGAAAGGCTTTAATTTGCGCCAGTATATCCGGCGAGGCGTTGAGCAATGCCCAGTTGATGCCGTCGCTGCTGACGGCTATTGATGATTGTGTGCGGGATATAGCCTTGATATTGCCGTCACGGACGCCACGACAATTGCTACAGTTACAATTCCATTGCGGGAAACCGCCGCCGGCTGCACTGCCGAGTACATGCACAAACATCTACTACTCCCGCCATAAAGAATCAGGCCCCGCATCGCAGGGCCCGGTGGTGCGAATTAGCGGTTGTTGATGTACATTGTTACTTCAAAACCGAAACGCATTTCATTGAATGTTGGTTTGTTCCATTGCATGGTAGGCTCCTGTTAATCGATTAAGAAAAAGAAACACTGGTTATCAATGTCTCGAAGAAATTATGCGCCGACCAGCCAACCCGAGTGAGCGTGATTACATCATTAGCACCTAATGATTTTCATTAGATTATTCAATCAGCAAAGCCCGGCATAATATTAATGATAAAATACTTAATTAAATCATGAGCTTACGTTTTAGACTTAATTTGTTGATTACCTTGATCATGCTCCTGTTCGCTGGCGCTGGTGCGTATCTATTGCTCGACGCCACACGCACGCAAATCCGCGAAGAGATGCACGCAGGAACAACGGTCACGGTACAACTTTTATCTGCCGTGGTGCGCAATACCAAATTGGTCGCGGATGAAAATTCGCAGCAGCGCATTTTGATAGATTTTCTCGACAAGCTCGGTCGTGTGCGCGCAAACGAGATTCGCTTTATCGCGAGCATGGGTAATCAGCTTTACGCTTCGCCGCCTTCAGCCTACAAAGCCGGGCGCTTTGCGCCGGAATGGTTTAGTAAATTGGTGACGCCCAAAATTGAACTGATCCATTTATCTTTGCCGGTGGGCGAATTGCAAATTGTCCCCGACGCATCGCGCGCCACGCTCGATGCCTGGGACGATATGAAACGCGTTGCATGGATATTTCTCGGCTTTTTTCTATTGGTGAATGGTGCAGTGTTCTGGTTTATTGGTCGCGGCCTGGCGCCGGTGAAACCTATTTTGCGCGGACTGGCGCAAATGCAAGCAGGTAATTTCAGCGCGCGCTTGCCGCCCTTTTCCCTGCCGGAAATGTCCGCTATTTCATCCACATTTAATAACCTGGCCGAGACGCTGGCGACGAGTACGGAAGAAAATAATCGCCTCGCGTTGATAGTGCAACAAACCAGCGATGCGATTTTGATTGTAGATCGTGCTGGCTTGGTGACATTTTCTAATCCGGCGGCGACGGCATTATTTGGCGGCGGCAAAATGCTGCTAGGAAAATCTGCTTCTACTAATATTCCGGCTGCTAAACAATCCGAATTCGACGCCATGCTTGCGTCAATTTTTTCTAACCAGCCGCAGCCGCACGCAGAAACCCAACGCATTACTGGTGAGGGAAAAATAATCGATGTGGCGTTAGCGACGGCACCGCTAATCGACCCGCACATTAATCAAGCCGTCGGCGCGATTTTTAGTTTGCGCGACATCACCACGAGTAAAGCCGCTGAACGCACGGCACGCGAGCTGGACGAAAGCCGGCGCTTCTCGCAACTGATGCAGCAACACACTGAAGCCGAGCGTGCCAGCATGGCGCGAGAATTACACGACGAGCTCGGCCAATGCGCCACGGCGATCAAAACTTTAGGCATGAGCATCGCCAATCGCAGCGCCGAGCGTATGCCGGAAATTCGCACCGAAGCGCAAACCATCGTCAGCGTCGCATCGCAACTATATGACATGGTGCACGGCATGATCAGCCAATTACGTCCGCCGATTTTGGATCAGCTCGGCCTCGCCGATGCCTTGCAAGATGCCGTTTTTGCCTGGCAGAAAAGCCATCCCGGCGTCGAGGTCAAATTGCACTGTGGAGCAGGTATCGACAATCTGCCTGAAGCGACAAATATCGCTGTGTTTCGTATTGTGCAAGAATGTCTGACTAATGTCGCGCGACATGCGCAAGCGACCATGGTGCAAGTTGCCGTGATGCGAAATGAATCGAGCGAATTGCAATTAATGATTAAAGATAATGGCGTCGGCAGCGAAAAAATTTCGCATTTCAGCAGCAGCCGTCTTGGCTTGCGCGGCATGCAAGAGCGCGTGCAAGCCCTAAACGGAAAAATTGAAATCGAC
>JBEEJL010000156.1:0-11657 GCA_041169175.1 Pseudomonadota bacterium
CCCACTACTGCTGCTTTGGTTTTGGTAGAAATACGTTTGAACATTTCTCTCTCCTCAGATGGACAAACTACAATAATATTTTTGCTACTCGCCGGCCACTCCGGTCTTGTTTTTATCATCATGCAATCGCATGTGTGGTTAATACTTTAATGCGGGAACGGCCACAAGCGTAACTTCTCTTTGCCCACCGCCCACAAACGCGCCAAGCCATGCGGCTCGGCGATCAGGAAAAATATAATCAATGCGCCGAAAATCATCGTCTCCAAATGACTGACCATCGTCGTCGAGAGTGGAATGCCGAGCATCGTAGGAACTTGGTTTAGCACTATCGGCAACACCACAATAAACGCCGCGCCAAAAAAACTCCCCATAATCGAGCCGAGGCCGCCGATGATAATCATGAATAATAATTGTAACGAACGATTCAAGTTAAACGCTGACGGCTCCCACGCACCTAAATAAATAAAGCCCCACAGCGCGCCTGCCACGCCGAGATAAAACGAGCTGACGGCAAACGCGGTGAGCTTGGCGTACACCGGGCGGATGCCGATCACTTCGGCCGCCACGTCCATATCGCGCGTCGCCATCCAGGCGCGGCCGATATGCGAGCGCACCAGATTTTTCGCCAGCCACGCCATGACAACGACAATGCCGAGCAGGAATAAATATTTCGACACCGGCGATTGAATTTTCATGCCGAATAAATCCACTGCTTGCACCGATACACCGCCTGAATCACTGTAATGGGTCAGCCACTTCACGCGCGAGAACACCCAATCGAAAAAGAATTGCGCAGCTAAAGTTGCGACGGCGAGATACAGGCCTTTAATGCGTAAACTTGGAATACCGAACAACACACCAACAATCGTCGCGCAAAATCCAGCGAATACCAGCGCGACTAAAATATTCATCCCCGGCACACGCACCATCAAGTTGTACGCCGCATACGCGCCGACGGCCATAAACGCGGCGCTGCCTAGCGACACCTGGCCGCAATAGCCAGTCAAAATATTTAAGCCAATCGCAGCCAGCGACAGAATTAAAAACGGAATCAAAATCGCGCGGATTAAATATTCGCCGCCTGCACCTGTGAGCAATAAAGGCATTGCGACAAATGCGAACGCCAGCAAAGCGAGCATGAACCAACGATCTTGCCGAATCGGCATGATTTGCTGATCAGCTTGATAAGTCGATTTGAACTGTCCGTTTTCTCTATAAAACATGTATAAAATTCTTTAATTAAATCAAATAGTTACGTTATACTCGGTCGATGCGCTTTTAGCTCCGGCATCACATTTTTAAAAAGCAAAAAAATATGAGCCTACACAGAAAGCATATCTCCCGCTAAACGCGGTCGATACGCTTTTCACCGAATAAACCTTCCGGGCGAATCAATAAAAACACCAACGCGAGCACATACGCAAACCAGTTTTCAATGCCGCCGCCAGCCAGATCGAAGGCTTTAATCAGTATCGGGCTGAGAAAAACTTCGGCGACTTTTTCACCGACGCCAATAATCAAGCCCCCAATAATCGCGCCGGGTATCGACGTAAAGCCACCTAATATGACCACCGGCAAGGCTTTCAGTGCGACGTCAGACAAAGAAAACTGCACGCCGAGTTTTGAGCCCCACACCATGCCCGCCACCAGCGCGACAAAACCGGCGACCGACCAGACGATGACCCAAATGCGATTCAAAGGAATGCCAATCGACTGCGCGGCTTGATGGTCATCCGACACCGCGCGTAACGCGCGCCCAGTTGCAGTCTTTTGGAAAAATAAGGCCAACACCAACACTAATGTTGCGGCTATCGCCGTCGCGACCAAATCTTCTTTGTTGAGCAAAATGCCACCATCGAAATATTTTTCCAAAACAAACACTGGCTCTTTGGCAATACCAAGGTCGATTTTATAAATATCGCTACCGAAAATAGTCTGACCAAAACCTTCGAGAAAATAAGTAATTCCGAGTGTTGCCATGAGCAACACAATGCCATCCTGGTTCACCAGCGGACGTAAGACTAATCTTTCTATCACCATCGCCAGAATGACCATAATCACGCAACCCAAAATGACCGCAGACCACAGCGGCATTTTTTCAGCCAGTCGCGCCACAGCTAAAGCGGCGAACAACACCATCGCGCCCTGTGCGAAGTTATATACGCCCGATGCCTTATAGATAAGTACAAAACCCAATGCCACCAGCGAATACAGCACGCCAGCCATCAAGCCGCCGATAATCACCTCAAGGAAAAATCCCGGCGTCGTTCCTTTGATCAGCAATGGCGCGAACATGCCGACCGTCATCACGGTAAAAAATAAAACCAGATTGAGTTTGCGCTTATCCATCAGTGTTGCACGCCCAAGTATGCTGAAATAACGGCCGGATCATTGCGCACTTCTTGCGGCGATCCATCACCGATTTTTTTGCCGTAGTCGAGCACGACCACGCGATCGGAAATATCCATCACCACACCCATGTCATGTTCGATCAATACGATCGTCGTGCCGTATTCGTCATTCACATCGAGTACAAAGCGCGACATATCCTGCTTTTCTTCCACGTTCATGCCAGCCATTGGTTCGTCGAGCAATAACAAACTCGGCTCCATCGCCAGCGCACGCCCAAGATCGACGCGCTTTTGCAGACCATAAGGCAAGCGCCCGACTTGGGTTTTGCGATACTGTTGAATTTCCAGAAACTCGATAATCTGTTCAACTTTTTCGCGGTGTTCAATTTCTTCGCGCTCTGCTGCGCCCCAGCGAATCGCTTGCTGAAAAATATTGGTTTTCATTTTCAGATTACGGCCGGTCATAATATTGTCCAGCACGCTCATACCTTTGAACAACGCAAGACTTTGAAAAGTCCGCGCGATACCTTGCACTGCTGCTTCGTGCGGTTTCATTTGCGCGCGGGTGTTGCCGTTGAAAACGATATTGCCTTTTTGCGGCGTATAGACGCCGTTGATCACATTCAACATCGAGCTTTTGCCTGCACCGTTCGGGCCGATGATGGCGCGAATTTCGTGCTTGCGCACATCGAAGCTGATATCGCTGAGCGCATGAACACCGCCAAACGAAAGCGAAATATTATTCAGCGCCAGCACCACGTCGCCGATGTTTCTTTGCGTTTGGCTCATGCGGCCGCCTTGGTCGCAGCATAAGACTGTACGTTTTGGATTTTTATATCAGCGCTGACCAGACCAGTGCGACCATCTTCAAATTTCACCTGCGTTTCGATGTATTGTGACGGCTTGCCCGAATACAAGGCGTCAATCAGCACTTTATATTTCTCGGCGATAAAACCGCGTCGCACTTTGCGCGTGCGCGTCAGCTCGTCGTCATCAGGGTCCAGCTCTTTGTGCAAGATTAAAAAGCGGCGAATTTGCGAATCGAACAACGCTGTGTCTTTGGACAAATCGCGGTTCACTTGCTCGACACAGCCGGTAATCAATTCAACCACACTAGGTTGTTGCGCCAAATCGGTGTAGCCGGAGTAGGCTAAATTACGCCGCTCCGCCCAGTTACCGACGGCCTCGAGATCGATATTCACAAATGCAGTGACTTCGTTGCGCCCGTCGCCGAACACCACGGCCTCTTTGATGTATTGGAAAAACTTGAGTTTGTTCTCGACATATTTCGGCGCGAACAATGCGCCGCCGGCCATTTTGCCCACGTCTTTGACGCGGTCGATAATTTTCAGATGGCCGTCCTTGTCGAAGTAGCCCGCGTCGCCGGTGTGATACCAACCTTCAGCGTCGAATACTTCTGCGGTAGCATCCGGGCGCTTGTAATATTCTTTAAAGATGCCAGGCGTTTTCACTAACACTTCGCCGGATTCCGTTAGCTTTATTTCGACGCCAGGTACCGGCGGGCCAACGGTATCAGGTTTGACTTGTCCGTTGGGCTGAATACAAATCAACACACAAGTTTCGGTCGAGCCATAGAGTTGCTTCAAGTTAATACCGAGCGAGCGGTAAAAGGAAAACAGATCGGGGCCAATCGCCTCACCTGCCGTATAGGCGACACGCACGCGGCTCATGCCGAGCACGTTGCGTAACGGCGCATAAATGAAAAAACTTCCCAGCGCGTACAGCAGACGATCCGCAACCCCAACGCTTTTGTCGCCATCAAGAATTTTTGCACCGACTTTTTTAGCAACAGCCATAAAATAGTGAAACATTTTTCGCTTGATCGCGCTGGCGTCTTCCATGCGGATCATCACTTGGGTGAGCAGGTTTTCAAATACGCGCGGCGGGGCGAAATAATAGGTTGGGCCGATTTCGCGCATATCGGTCATCACCGTGTCGCTGGATTCCGGGCAATTGACCGAGAAGCCGGTGACATAAGCTTGCGCATAGGAAAATAAATTGTCGCCGACCCAAGCCATGGGCAAGTAGGAAAGTATCGTGTCGCTCTCGCTGAGATTTTCCAGATTGGCGTAAGCCTGCGCGCTGTTGATCACGCTGGCGTGAGTGAGGCGCACGCCTTTGGGTTTACCCGTGGTGCCCGAGGTGTAGAGCATGATCGCGATGTCGTCGCTCTGCCCTTGTTTTATTTGTTGCTCAAAAAAACTTGGGTGTAATTTATCGTACTCACGCCCGACCTGTTGCAGGTTTTCGTACGACAGTAATTGCGGCTGATGGTAATTACGCAAACCGCGCGGGTCGTCGTAAATAATATTTTTCAGCGCAGGGCAATCCGTCTGGATCTCCAGCATCTTGTCCACTTGCTCCTGATCTTCGACGATGGCAAAAGCAATGTCGCCGTCGTGCATGACGTAAATCATTTCCTGCGCGACGGAATCTTGATACAGAGGAACCGGCACGCCGCCGAGTGATTGCGCAGCAGTCATGGCCCAATATAAACGCGGACGATTGTCACCGATGATGGCTAGATGGTCGCCACGCTTAAAACCCATTGCGGCCAAGCCGCAGGCCAGCGCGCGTACTTCGCCTGCCACTTGTTGCCAAGTCGAGGTTTGCCAGATGCCGAGGTTTTTTTCGCGTATGGAAGGCCGATCGCCGCGTTGCGCAGCGTGTTCCAGCATCAACTTGGGGATAGTATCGGCCTGTAACGCACCGCTATCGTTGCTAGCCATACTCCTCCAGATTTATTGCAATTTCATTTTCGTTTTACTACTTATTTGTCTGCGCAAGCATGGCGATTTGAGCTTACGCCATCCTTTCATTGTTGCGGCGCGCCATTCGCAGCCAAACCTTAGACGGCCATCAGCGGGTAAACCTTACGCTGTTGAATTTTTATTGCGTGAACACTCAACAATTCACTCACCAACAAATCGGCTAAAGCTGGCGGCTTAAGCTGGAAAAATTCGGCGTTAATATCCACATAACAAGGTACGCGGGCGAAATAGTTAGCGACATCATCCACCCTCATGCAGCCGACCTCGAGCAAGTGAAATGTAAAAATACTTTTAAGAAAATTACGTGCGCATTTACGCGGCTCGGCTTGGTAGGCGCGCAGTCGTGATTCCGCTCTAGTGAGCGCCTCATCCACATCGACGAACGGCCTACCGTGGCCGGGAATCACCACATCAACATTCAGCTCACGAATGGATTGCAAAGTTGCCAGGGCTGCTTCAACGCTGGGGTTCACTCCCTGCTTTGGCGCAATCGCACCCAGACCGTTATTCCACAGCGCATCGCCGCTGATGAGTAATTTCAATTCAGCGCAATAAAACATTAGCGCGCCCATGTCGTGGCCCGGCGCGGCGATCGCGCGCCATTCGTAGCCACCCATCAATAAAATTTCATTGGGTGCGATGGTCTTATCGTAATCAAACGGCTCGGCATGTTGGTCCGCGTAATCGAGCCAAAATGATTGCCGACTCCAAGGGCGCACACCGGCTGCTTCGCCAACAGGCACTTCAATCGTGCAGCCGAATGCGCGCTGTATCGCCGCGTTACCGCCCATGTGGTCGCTATGGCAATGGGTGTTAATCAAGCGCGAATATTTTTTGCCTTCGCTGACTTCCGGTGTGCGTAACTGCGCAATGGTCGCTGGCGCATGAGAGTAGTAGCCCGCATCAATCACTATATTCTCGGCCGGCTGATTGATCGCAATCTGGTTACAGTTGAGCCAACCGCGTACCAATACTTTTACGTTCGGTGCGCGTTGCAGCAAGGGAATATTCAGCGATGACAACATGAGGGTTATAATATTTAAGTAAATTGAATAAAATCATAACATGACACTCACACTCTCTCTGCATGGCTACAAAGTGATTTCTCTGGCGCTGAATGTGCCGGGGCCGGTCGCGGCAAAACGCTTAAAGGAGTTAGGCGCGACGATACTCAAAGTCGAGCCCCCCAGCGGCGACCCCCTGTCGATTTACAGCGCGGATTATTACCGTGAATTACAGCAAGACATCAAAGTAAAAAAAATCAATCTCAAAGATGAAATGGGGCAAAAGCAATTGGATGCCCTGCTCGCCGACGCCGACATTTTGCTCACCGCGCAGCGACCAGCGGCGCTGGAAAAATTAAATCTGGGTTGGCCGCGTATTGAAAAAACTTTTCCGCGCCTGTCGCACATTGCCATCATAGGCTATCCGCGACCGAATGAAAGCACGGCGGGACACGACCTGACTTATCTGGCGAGTGAAGGATTACTGTCGCCTACACAAATGCCGCTTACCTTACTCGCCGACATTGCCGGTGCCGAGCGCGCGGTCAGCGCTGCGCTCGCCGCTTTAATCGTAAGGGACAAAACTAATCAAGGCAGTTATCACGAAGTGGCCTTGTCAGAAGCCGCCGCTGCATTCACCGGCCCGCTCAAATACGGGCTAACAAAATCCGGCGCGCTGCTCGGCGGTGGTTTCGCCGGTTACAATATTTATCAATGCAGCGAAGGCCATATCGCGGTCGCGGCGTTGGAACCGCATTTTTTTGCGCACTTGCAGGAATTACTCAAAGTAGAATACGCAACAGTAGCCAAGCTGGCGGAAATTTTTCTGACGCAAAGCGCGGACGAATGGGAACAATGGGCGCAACGGCACGATGTACCGCTCGCTAAGCTGAATATGTAACTATTTGATTTTATTTGACTTTTTAACACTAACAGAAAGACCAATATGCAATTGCAAAACCACACTTTTATTATCAGCGGCGGCGGCTCCGGACTTGGTGCAGCGACGGCAAAATTATTTGCAGCGGGCGGCGCGAATGTTGTGTTGGCCGACATTAATGAAACGCAAGGTAACTTAACGGCAACCAATATCGGCACTCAAGCGCGCTTTGTGAAATGCGATGTGACGGATGACGCGAGCGTACAAAACGCAGTGAACGAAACAGTGAAAGCCTTCGGTGCGATTCATGGCGCAGTCAATTGCGCCGGTGTAGGCACAGCAGAACGCGTGCTCGGCAGAAGCGGCCCGCACGACATGGCGCATTTTCGCCGCGTGATCAACATCAACGTCATCGGCACCTTTAATTTGATTCGCCTCGCCGCCGAAGTGATGGCAAAAAATAATCCGGAAAACTCAGGTGAGCGCGGTGTGATTATCAATACCTCCAGCGTCGCGTCGATGGACGGCCAAATCGGTCAGGCTGCCTATGCCGCATCTAAAGCTGCAGTCAATGGCATGACCCTGCCCATCGCGCGCGAGTTCGCCAAGATGGGCATTCGCGTCATGACCATCGCGCCGGGCATTTTTGACACGCCGATGTTACAAGGCCTTCCGGAAGAAGTGCGCGCCTCGCTCGGCATGCAAGTACCTTTCCCTTCGCGCCTCGGACGGCCGGATGAATACGCTGCGCTAGCGAAACACATCGTCGAAAACGAAGTGCTCAACGGCGAAGTGATTCGTCTCGATGGCGCGATTCGCATGGCACCGAAATAATTTTATTGCGATGCTTCCACGCCAAGTAAAAATTGTCGAAGTCGGCCCGCGCGACGGTTTGCAGAATGAACAGCAAATCATCGCGACGGCGACCAAGATTGAGTTGATCCAGCGTCTCGCCAACGCGGGTTTGCGTACGGTTGAGGCGACAGCATTCGTCTCGCCGAAATGGGTGCCGCAGATGGCCGACAACGCGCAAGTGATGGCGGGTATCCAGCGCAAAACCGGCGTGAGTTATCCGGCGCTGGTGCCAAATATGCAGGGCTTTGTAGCCGCCCTCGCCGCAGGGGTAAAAGAAATTGCCGTTTTTGCTGCGGCGTCGGAAACTTTTTCGCAAAAAAATATTAACTGTTCGATAGACGAAAGTTTCCAGCGCTTCGAGCCAATCGCCCAAGCGGCACGCAAACACAAAATCAAACTGCGCGGCTATGTGTCGTGCGTGCTCGGTTGCCCCTACGAAGGCAAAATCAAACCCAGCGCCGTCGCCAAAGTCGCGAAAAAATTATTCGACATGGGCTGTTACGAAATTTCGCTCGGCGACACCATCGGTGTCGGCACGCCGCTAAAAATCCAAGCCATGCTCGAAGCCGTCGCCAAACATATTCCGGTCAAACAACTCGCCGGACATTATCACGATACTTATGGGCAAGCGCTGGCGAATATTTTCGCCTCGTTGCAAATGGGCGTATCAGTATTCGATAGCTCTATCGCTGGATTAGGCGGCTGTCCTTACGCCAAAGGCGCGAGCGGCAATGTCGCTACAGAAGATGTGGTGTATATGCTGCACGGACTCAATATCAAAACCGGCGTTGACCTCAATCAATTGATAAACATTGCTGAATTTATTTCCAACGCCTTAGGACGCGCACCAAGCTCAAAAGTAGCGCGTGCCATGAACGCTAAATAGTTTAATATAATCAAATACTTATCTAATATTTAATATTGCTGTTTATTATGAAAGATCGACCATGAATCTTCATCATCTATTACAAAAACGCGCAGCGAATAACAATCCCGTTCGAGTTGGTTTAATCGGCGCGGGCAAATTCGGCTCGATGTATTTAGCCCAAGTGCGGCGCACCGCCGGCATTCATTTAGTCGCCGTCGCCGATCTTTCTGCAGCACGCGCGCGCGACGCGCTGGTGCGCACCGGTTGGAGCGATGATGTGATCAACGCAAAAAATATTCACGAAGCCATGAAGCACGGCACCACCTGCATTACCGAAGACGCAGAGTCGCTAATAAAATCCGATTCCATCGAAGTCATCATCGACGCCACCGGTAGCCCTGCGGCGGGCGTTAAACACGTTTTACTCTGCTGCGATTATCACAAACACATCGTCATGGTGAACGTCGAAGCTGATGCGATGGCTGGGCCAGAGCTCGCCCATCGCGCCGCCAAAGCAGGCATCGTTTACTCACTCGCATACGGCGATCAACCGGCGTTGATTTGCGAAATGGTTGATTGGGCGCGCACTGCAGGCTTCAGCGTTGTAGCGGCTGGCAAAGGCACAAAATATTTACCTGCCTATCATCTCTCCACCCCGGCCAGCGTGTGGGAGACTTACGGCTTTAGCGAAGAGCAAGTCAAGCGCGGCGATTTCAACGCGCAAATGTTCAATTCATTTCTCGATGGCACCAAATCGGCGATCGAAATGGCCGCTGTCGCCAACGCATGTAATTTAGCGCCTGCGCCAGAAGGATTAAATTTTCCACCTTGCGGCGTCGATGACTTGCCCACTATTCTCAAACCACGCATCGTCGGCGGCTCGCTACATCACGCCGGGCAAGTTGAAGTCGTTTCCAGCCTCGAACGAGACGGTCGCCCGGTATTCCGCGATTTACGCTGGGGCGTATTCGTCGTATTTTCCGCTGGCGATGGTTATGTAGAAAAGTGTTTTAGCGAATACGGACTCAAGACCGACGCCTCCGGTCGTTACGCCGCGCTGTACAAACCCTATCACTTAATCGGCCTCGAATTAGGCATCAGTGTTGCATCAGTCGCCCTGCGCCGCGAAGCCACGGGCTGCGCGCAAGACTTCCTCGGCGACGCCATCGCCACCGCCAAGCGCGACCTCAAACCCGGCGACACACTCGATGGCGAAGGCGGCTACACCGTCTACGGATCACTCGTCCCCGCCACCGAATCCATGCGCCTTGGCGCACTACCAATAGGCTTGGCGCACAACATTAAAGTGGTACGCGACGTATGGATGGGCAACCCAGTGCGCTGGAGCGACGTGGACATCAACGAGATGGCACCGCATGTAAAGTTAAGACTGGAAATGGAAGCGCGTTACAAGAAACAATGGGCCGCGGAGTCGGTTTGATTTGATTGAAAGTAGCGGCTTTCGGCCAACCTTGATCACTAGGAAAATTACTTCAATAAAGTAACAACTGTATTTTGAACTACGTATTATGCTAGGATAATTAAGGCAACGATGAGGTGCGTCTTTGTGTATTCCCAAGAACGACTGTTATAAAAAGTGGCGATCGAAGCCTGTGGATCGAACTGAAACAGCCGTCTTTGCCTCAACAAGCGTTGGCTGCTTCTGGCGCAGCGATTTACAAGCTTGTACTGAATTGACCATCTATACTGTGTAAGTTGCTCAGGCTGCGCTGTAAGGATAAATCTTACCCCCGGAGTTAGAATGAATTTGTGCGTTGAATGACAGAATAATCCGGTCTTTATCCCCTAAGTAGGGCATGGCTTTGTGCGGCAGGTATGCCGGAAATAAAATCAGGCTGCCTTCTTCGGGTTGGATATCCAAAGTATTTTTTTGCAAGTAGGCATTGCCGCTGTCCATGTGTGCGCCGCCGAGAAATTGTGTATAGGGGCCGTAGAATCTGGTGACACCATTTAACTCGCCCATTTTTGAAGTTGCTCGCTTTTCAAGTGAGTCGATCTGGATGTAATAAATGCCCGACCACGAGCAATTGCCATGGGTATGAACATCATGGAATGCTTGTCCGTTTTGTATCTGGAACCAACAACCCATTATTTCCAAATTTAGCGCCATGCGCCCGGCTGGCCATGCCTTTGCGTTTGCCTGCTTGACGGTTTCTTGTAATGAGGCGGCGATGAATTCGATTAGTTGCCTGAATTCCGGCAGGTCGATTCGTTGTAATAAATCATCCGGGCTGGCGAAAAAAGTGGCTTCTTCGCTGCCTGCCAAAGCCAAGCGCACAGCACGAAATGCTTTTGCCAACACAGGATTGATTTGCGAAGCCTGAGGGAACTTTCGTTGCTCGACGGGGATCGGCCAGCATGACTGGATGCTCATGCAGCGTCTGTTTTTGCGTGCGCAGGTTTGGGTAGCGCCAGCTTCCAACCAGTGCGTTTTTCGAACGCCTGCAAATCTTCCTGTGTATCCAGGTCCAGCGTAAATCGATCGTTGGCAGTTTCGTATTGGTAAACTTTATCCGGATTGTTTTCAATAAATTTTCGACAGGCGAGTTTTTTGTCCGAGCCAAGAATTTCCGTTGCGGCTTCCATAGATAACACTATCGGATTGCCTCTTTGTCCATTTACCACCGGTACAATGATGGAACCACTAGGTCGTTTTTTGAACGCGGAAATTAATTCGGTAAGATCGGCAGTGCCTATCAATGGCTGGTCGGCTAGCACAACCAGGACTACATCAAATTTCTCTCCCAACGCTTCGAGCCCAAGGCGCACCGATGATTGTTGTCCGTCTTCAGGATGGGGATTACGCACAACCGTCACGGGAAAGGTTTCTACGGCTGGCTCAATCTGCGCGTAATGGTATCCCGTCACGACGACGACTTCATCCAC
>JBEEJL010000157.1:0-4768 GCA_041169175.1 Pseudomonadota bacterium
CGCGGGCGACCAGAGACTCCAGCTCGCCTTTTTGCAAGGAAACCAGATCGACCTCGGCCTGCAAAGGCTGGCCAAGGGATGACAGCACGTTTAATTTGCCCAGCCCTGCAGCGTGAACCAAGGGGCTCACGAGTGCGGCACTGAGGGTGATTGCAACAGCAGCAACGATTTTTTTCATTTTGGCTGTGTTGTTTTTTGTGGATTTGACCATACGGACTCAACATCCTATTAAAATTAGGTTTTTAGACTAACATCATAAGGTTAGCGTTTCAACCTAAAAAACTGCCTTAGGTTTGGATTAGAGCTTGATTATGTGGTTTTTTTGCTAAACGCCCCGCCACATTTTATCCGGGTTTTACTGGTGCAATGCTGCGCTTTTCACGTCCCGCGTACTAGCAACCGATTGAAGGTAACGCCAAATCACCCGGCAAACAATGTTTTCAATCACATTTTACGAAAAATAACCCAGCTCAATCTAGCAGAATTCGCAACATTCGACGCAAAGGCTCTGCCGCACCCCACAAAAGCTGGTCGCCGCAGGTAAACGCGGACATATATTGCGGCCCCATATTGAGCTTACGCAAACGGCCAATCGGCACGGTTAAATGGCCTGTCACCGCAGCGGGCGTTAATTCACGAACTGACGTATCCTTTTGATTAGCAACAACTTTTACCCAATCATTGGCTTCATCCAACATTTCCTCTATTTCGCCTAAGGGTATGTTTTGATTGAGTTTTATGGTCAATGCTTGACTGTGGCAGCGCATTGAGCCGATACGCACGCACAAACCATCCATCGGGATAGGATTTTTCTCAAAGCCGAGGATTTTGTTGCCTTCGGCTTGAGCCTTCCATTCTTCCTTGCTTTGGCCATTGCCCAAATCTTTGTCGATCCACGGAATCAAGCTCCCGGCTAATGGCACGCCGAAATTCGCCGTCGGAAATTTGTCGTCGCGCAAAATCCCGGCGACTTCGCGGTCAATGTCGAGAATTGCCGAATGCGGATCGTCGAGCAAATGTTTCACCGCCAAATGCGTTTCGCCCATTTGCGCAAGCAGCTCGCGCATATTTTGCGCGCCCGCGCCTGATGCCGCTTGGTAGGTCATCGCCGACACCCACTCGACATAGCCGCGCTGAAATAATCCGCCCATCGCCATCAGCATTAAACTCACGGTGCAATTACCACCGGCGTAAGTTTTGATCCCTTTGGCGATGCCGTCTTTGATGACATTCATATTGACCGGGTCGAGAACAATCACCGCGTCATCGTTCATGCGCAGCGTTGATGCCGCATCGATCCAATAGCCGTTCCAGCCAGATCTGCGTAACGGCGCGAAAATTTCCGTGGTGTACTCGCCGCCCTGGCAGGAAATAATCGCGTCCATTTTTTTCAGATCGTCGATAGCCTTCGCATCTTTTAATGCGCCGGTTTCTTTGCCGTTAATCAGCGGGCCTTTGCCGCCCGCATTCGACGTCGTAAAAAAAACCGGTTCGATCAAATCAAAATCGCGCTCTTCCTGCATGCGCTGCATGAGCACCGAACCGACCATTCCACGCCAACCAACTATGCCAACTTTCATCATTTTGCTTTACCTAAATTTTCAATTAAATCAAATAGTTAAATAAGCCTACATATTTGAAACTACGGCATCACCCATTTCTTTAGTGCCGACTTTCTGCATGCCGGTTTGCATAATATCGCCGGTGCGCAAACCTGCGCTTAAAGTTTTCTTCACCGCTTTTTCCACGCGCAAGGCATTCGCTTCATCGTTAAACGTATAACGCAACATCATCGCCAGCGACAAAATTTGCGCCAACGGATTAGCCAGATTTTTTCCGGCGATGTCGGGGGCGGAGCCATGAATCGGTTCGTACAAACCTTTACCGTTCGCATCGAGCGAGGCCGATGGCAACATGCCGATCGAGCCGGTCAACATCGATGCTTCGTCGGACAAAATGTCGCCGAACATATTGCCGGTCACCATCACATCAAATTGCTTCGGGTTGCGCACCAATTGCATTGCCGCGTTATCCACCAGCAAATGCGACAACGCCACTTGCGGATATTCCTTGCTCACTTCGATGACGACATCGCGCCACAACTGCGTGCATTCGAGCACGTTCATTTTATCGACGGAGCATAATTTTTTGCCGCGCTTCATCGCGGTTTTGAAACCTACATGGGCGATGCGGCGGATTTCGCTCTCGCTATAAATCATCGTATTGAAACCAACGCGTTCGCCGTTTTCAGTTTTAATCCCGCGCGGCTGACCGAAATAAATATCGCCAGTCAGCTCGCGGATAATCATGATGTCGAGGCCAGCGACCAACTCGCGCTTTAACGACGACGCATCGGCCAGTTCGTCATACACCATCGCCGGACGTAAATTTGCGAAGGTATCCATCTGCTTGCGGATGCGCAACAAACCACTCTCCGGCCGCATGTCGCGCGGCAAGATGTCGTATTGAGGGCCGCCGACCGAGCCGAACAACACCGCGTCGGATTGTTGCACTAACTTTTGCGTCACGGCAGGCAACGGATCCTTATGCGCGTCGTAACCCGCGCCGCCGACCGGCGCGTCTTCGGTTTCGATTTTCATGCCGTCTTTACGCAGCACGTTGAGAATCTTTTTCGCTTCGGCGATTACTTCAGGGCCGATGCCGTCACCGGGGAGAATTGCGATTTTCATGTTGAAATTTCTATCTAATTATTTTAGTAAACTGTCATCCTGAACGCAGTGAAGGATCTGCTTTTACACTGCTTGGTGCAGTACCAAACAGCAGATCCTTCACTGCGTTCAGGATGACAAGGGTGTGAATAACAACTCAGCCGAACAACCAAGGCTCCGCCAATTTTCGCTTCACTTCATACGCCTTAATTTTGTCCGCATGCTGCAAGGTCAAACCAATATCATCGAGACCGTTAATCAAGCAATGCTTGCGAAACGCATCGACTTCAAAGGCGAAACTTTTTCCATCTGTCGTAGTGACGCTTTGCTGTTGCAAATCGACCACGAGCTTAAAGCCCGCATCCGCCGCAACAGATTCGAACAATCCATCGACTTCAGCCGCGCTCAACACCACCGGCAACAAACCGTTCTTAAAACAATTATTGTAAAAAATATCGGCAAAGCTCGGCGCGATAATAATACGAAAACCATAGTCGAGCAGCGCCCACGGCGCGTGTTCGCGCGACGAACCGCAACCAAAATTTTCCCGCGTCAATAAAATCTGCGCGCCTTTATAACGCGCGTCGTTCAAGACGAAATCTTTATTCAGCGGACGGCCAGTGTTATCGCGCCCCGGCTCGCCGTGATCGAGATAACGCCATTCATCAAACAAATTCGGGCCGAAGCCGGAACGCTTAATCGACTTCAAAAATTGCTTAGGGATAATCGCATCGGTGTCGATATTGGCGCGATCCAACGGCAAACATAAACTATTGATTATATTGAATTTTTCCATATCATTTCACCTCGCGCACATCGACGAAATGACCGGCAATGCCCGCCGCTGCTGCCATCGCCGGGCTGACCAAATGCGTGCGCCCGCCGGGGCCTTGGCGACCTTCAAAATTACGGTTCGAGGTCGATGCGCAACGCTCACCGGGTGACAGTTGATCGTCGTTCATGCCGAGACACATCGAGCAGCCTGGCTCGCGCCATTCAAAACCTGCATCGATAAAAATTTTGTCCAGGCCTTCTTTTTCTGCCTGCACTTTCACCGGGCCGGAGCCGGGCACGACCAACGCCAGCGTGACATTTTTCGCCACATGCTTGCCGCGCACCACATCCGCCGCCGCGCGCAAATCTTCGATGCGCGAGTTGGTGCAGGAGCCGATAAATACTCTGTCGATAGCGATGTCGGTGATCGCCATGTTGGCTTGCAGGTTCATGTATTTCAACGCGCGTGTGATGCCGTCGCGTTTGCCAGCGTCGTTTTCTTTTGCCGGATCCGGCACGCGTCCATTCACCGTCGTTACCATTTCCGGCGAGGTACCCCAGGTCACTTGCGGTTGAATCTCGGCAGCATTCAACTCCACTACTTTGTCGAATTTCGCCTCGGCATCACTGACCAAAGTGCGCCAATGATTTACCGCTGCATCCCATTGCGCAGCTTGCGGCGCGAAGCGACGGCCTTTCAAATAAGTTATCGTCGTGTCATCGCACGCCACCATGCCCGCGCGCGCACCGGCTTCAATCGCCATATTGCACAAGGTCATGCGCCCTTCCATACTCAGCGCGCGAATCGCGCTGCCGCCGAATTCGATGGCGTAACCGGTGCCGCCCGCCGTGCCGATTTTGCCGATGATGGCCAGCGCAACATCCTTCGCGGTGATGCCGCGACCGAGTTGGCCTTCGACTTTCACCAACATGGCTTTGGCTTTTTTCATAATCAAACATTGCGTCGCCAATACATGCTCGACTTCGCTCGTGCCGATGCCGAACGCCAGCGCAGCGAATGCGCCGTGCGTGCTGGTGTGCGAATCGCCGCACACCACCGTCATGCCCGGCAAAGTCGCGCCGGTCTCGGGGCCGATGACATGCACGATGCCCTGATTTTTATCGCGGAACGGAAAATATACTTTCGCGCCGTGCGCTTTGATGTTCGCATCCAGCGTTTCGACTTGAATGCGCGACACCGGATCAGCGATGCCCTGCTCCCAATTTTTGGTCGGCGTATTGTGGTCGGCGGTGGCGACGATAGAATCGGTGCGCCACACCGGACGATTCGCCAAGCGCAAGCCTTCGTAAGCCTGCGGGCTGGT
>JBEEJL010000158.1:0-5735 GCA_041169175.1 Pseudomonadota bacterium
CCGCGTTGGAAAGGCATCAAGCGCGGCTACACCGCTGCGGATGTTTATCGCCTGCGCGGCTCGCTGGTCATCGAACACACCCTCGCGCGTCGCGGTGCAGAGAAGCTGTGGAATCTGATTACCACTGAGCCTTACATCAACGCCCTCGGCGCATTGACCGGCAACCAAGCGATGCAACAAGTCAAAGCCGGTTTGAAAGCGATTTATTTGTCCGGCTGGCAAGTCGCCGCCGACGCAAACGTCGCGGGTGAAATGTATCCCGATCAATCTTTGTACCCGGCTAACTCAGTACCGTTAGTGGTCAAGCGCATCAACAATACTTTCCAACGCGCAGATCAACTGCACCACGCCGAAGGCAAAGACGACATCGATTTCTTCGCGCCGATAGTGGCTGACGCAGAAGCCGGTTTCGGCGGCGTGTTGAACGCGCATGAATTGATGAAGTCCATGATTGAAGCCGGCGCGGCAGGTGTTCACTTTGAAGATCAATTGGCTTCAGTAAAGAAATGCGGCCACATGGGTGGCAAAGTATTGGTGCCGACGCGTGAAGCAGTCGAGAAATTAATCGCTGCGCGTTTAGCCGCCGACATTTATGGTGTCCCAACCATTATTCTCGCGCGTACCGACGCAGAAGCAGCAGACCTGTTGACTAGCGATGTGGACAACAACGACAAGCCATTCTGCACCGGCGAACGCACCGTCGAAGGTTTCTACAAAACCATGCCCGGCATTCAACAATCCATTTCGCGCGGCTTGGCTTACGCCCCCTACGCTGATTTGATTTGGTGCGAAACCGGCAAGCCGGACCTGGAATTCGCGCGCAAATTCGCTGAAGCGATCCACGCTAAATTCCCCGGTAAAATGTTGTCGTACAACTGCTCGCCATCATTCAACTGGAAGAAAAATCTCGACGACGCTACCATCGCCAAATTCCAAAAGGAACTCGGCGCGATGGGTTACAAATTCCAGTTCATTACCTTGGCCGGTTTCCACAGCCTCAACTACGGCATGTTCAATCTCGCGCACGGTTATGCACGCACCGGCATGAGCGCGTTTGTCGAATTGCAAGAAGCAGAATTCGCCGCCGCCAACAAAGGCTTCACCGCTGTGAAACACCAGCGCGAAGTCGGTACCGGTTATTTCGATGCGGTGACACAGACTATTCAGCAAGGTCAGTCATCGACCACGGCATTGAAAGGCTCGACCGAAGAAGAGCAGTTTCACTAAGCTTTTAGCTTTATGGTTACACAAAAAAAGCGCGGGTAACCCCCGCGCTTTTTTATGCCTAAATTATTTGAGTTACACTAAGCCTCAATCAAATTGCGAAATTAGCGATGGAAAATTTACTCAATAAAATCAAAAGTATTGTCGGCGAGAAAAATCTGCTGATAACCGAAGCAGATATGCGTCCTTTCGTCACCGATTGGCGCGGACGTTACGCAGGTCGTGCGATGTGCGTGGCCAAGCCAGCGAATACAGAAGAGGTCGCGGCGTTCGTAAAACTTTGCGCTGAAACCAAAACGCCGATAGTCCCACAAGGCGGCAATACTTCTTTATGCGGCGCGTCGGTGCCGGATGATTCTGGCACGGCCATCGTGTTGAGTTTGTCGCGCATGCATCGCGTGCGCGAAATCGATGCGGACAACAACACGCTGACGGTGGAAGCCGGTTGTGCATTGCAAACGATTCAGCAAACGGCACATGACGCTGACCGGTTTTTCCCTCTGAGTTTGGCGTCGGAAGGCACGGCGCAAATCGGCGGCAATATCGCCACCAACGCAGGTGGCACCGGTGTTTTGCGTTACGGCAATATGCGCGAGTTGGTGTTGGGTTTGGAATGTGTGTTACCCAACGGCGACATATGGCACGGCTTGCGCGGCTTGCGCAAAGACAACACCGGCTATGACTTGAAGCAATTGTTTATCGGCTCTGAAGGGACGCTCGGTATTATTACTGCGGCTGTGTTGAAGCTCTATCCGCAACCGAAAGCCCGCGCAACGGCTTTGGTTGCGCTGGCCGACGTGAATGACGGTCTCGCCTTGCTCAATAGCATTAAACAACATTTCGGTGACCGCTTGACCGGCTTTGAAGTGATGATGCGCGTGTGTTTGGATTTGGTGTTTCAGCACATACCGAATACGCATGACCCATTCGCACAGAAATATCCTTGGTACGCCCTGGTCGAGTTGACTGACACGCATGCGCAAGAGGATTTGACGGAAGATTTGCAAAACGCGCTGGTGAAGTTTATGAAAACCCGCAGCGTCCAAGACGCCGTAGTCGCGCGCAGCGAAGCGCAATCGAACCAGCTATGGCATTTGCGTGAAAATATTTCCGAAGCGCAGCGGCTCGAAGGTGTCAGTATTAAACATGACATCGCGGTGCCGGTGTCGCGCGTGCCGCAATTCATTACAGAGGGAAGTGCAGCATTGAATAAATCTTTCCCCGGCATTCGCATCGTCGCCTTCGGTCATATGGGCGATGGCAATATTCATTTCAATTGTTCCAAGCCGGATGCACAAGACAACCCCGCGTTCATCGCGCAAACCGAGCCAGTGAATCGTGTCGTACATGATTTAGTTAACGCATTGAACGGCAGCATCAGCGCCGAGCACGGCATCGGCCAATTGAAACGCGATGAATTATTGCGTTACAAAAGTGAAGTGGAAATAGAGATGATGCGTGCGCTGAAAAAAACCTTTGATCCCAATAACATCATGAATCCGGGGAAAATTCTTTAACCAAGTATCATTAATATATTTAATATAATCATATAGTTATATTAATATGCGTGTATGTTTCGTAGCGTGCGCACTGCGCACGAAAATGTTCGTTTGAGCGCAGAGTTCAAAGCCCGCATGAATGTTCATCGTGCGCAGTGCGCACGCTACCACGGCTCTCAACGTGGCTTACGCACTATGTCACCGATATGAAAACCAAATCCGCCATTAGCTCGATCAGCGTAATAATGCTTCAGCGTTTCGGTGATAGTCGGAAACGCTAATTCATCCCACGGAATTTCGTGTTCGTCGAACAAACGTACGTCGAGGCTTTCGGTGCCCGCTGAAAAATCCAAATCGAGTAATCTGCCGCGAAACAACACATAAATTTGGCTGATGCCGGGCAGATTGTAAAACGTGTACATCGCACCGATTTCGACGCGCGCGTTGGCTTCTTCTAAAGTTTCGCGCAGCGCACCCTGATCTGCCGTTTCTCCATTTTCTAAAAAGCCTGCGGGCAAGGTCCATTTGCCGTGACGCGGCTCGATAGCGCGTTTGCACAGTAAAATTTTGTCGCCCCATTCGGGTATGCAGCCGACCACCATTTTCGGATTTTGATAATGGATAGTGTTGCACGTGCTACATACATAGCGCGGCAAGGTGTCGCCATCGGGAACGCGCAAGCTGACGCCCGCACCGCAGGCGCTGCAAAAATTCATGGTGAAATTTCCTGAGTCATAGGTTTCATTATCCCATTGGCGTGAACAAACTGAAATACGCGTGTTTCATGTTAAAATTATGAATGAAATCAAATGCTATTTATACTGATTGGTTGAACCGTTTGCGCCTCAGGATGTCCGATTGAATGATGAATCTGAATAAATTATTTTTTTTGATTTTACTATTGCTTTGCGCGCAATCGGTGCAGGCAGAAACGGCTGTTGTGCTGAATTCGGCAGACGCGACGGTGAGCTTGGTTGATACACAAACCTTCAAAGAAATTTCGCGCTTTCCCATCGGCAAAGAACCGCATCATTTAATGGCGACGCCGGATGATCAGCATTTAATCGTCGCCAATGCAGCGAGTAATGAGCTCGTTATGCTCGACCCGAAGAGTGGTAAAGAAGTTCGTCGTGTTAAAGACATTAGCGATCCCTACCAAATTGCTTTTAGTCCGGATAAAAAATGGTTTGTGTCGAATTCATTACGCTTGGATCGCGTCGATATCTATCACGGTGCAGATTACAAATTACAAAAACGACTTTCGCTTGGGCGCATGCCCAGCCATTTGGCGTTTAATCAAGATAGCTCATTGGTGTTCGTGACATTGCAAGAAAGTAACGAAATCGTTGCAATTGATTTAGCAACGCAAACGATCAAATGGAAAATACCGGTTGGCCCGACGCCCGCAGGCATCTGGATGACGCCCGACGATAAGTATTTGTTGATCGGCGTGATGGGCGCAGATTATGTGCAAGTCATCGATTGGCGCACGCAGAAAACAGTCAAGAAAATTATCACCGACAAAGGCGCGCATAATTTTATCGCCATGGGCGATGGCAAGCATGTGCTGGTGTCAAATCGCGTAGGCGGTACGGTGTCAATAATCGATCAAGAGAAGCTGGAAAAGACAGAAAATTTTTCGGTGCCAGGCGGGCCGGATTGCATGGAGCTGACGCGCGACGGCAAGCAATTGTGGATCACTAGTCGTTGGTTAAAGCGCGTAGCAGTAGTAGATATGGCGACGAAAAAAATTATGCATTCCATACCCGTCGGCAACTCGCCGCATGGAATCTATTTCCCCAGCCACGCGGCGCGTAAATGATGAATTTTACTCAATCCAATATTCTGCCATGTTTAGCCGCCTGCCTGATAATGGCGCCGATGGTTTCGTACGCTGCTTGTGCAGGAACGGTGTATTTAACTTTCGATACCGGCAATATGGCGCAAGCTGAAGACATCGCCGCGACCTTGAATAAGCATCAAGCCAAAGCCACTTTTTTTATTGCCAACGAAAAAACTTTACGCGGTGATTTTTCGCTTGATCCAAGCTGGGCGAGTTATTGGAAAGCGCGCGCGGATGAAGGTCATGCTTTTGGTAGCCACACTTGGGCGCACGATTATTTTCGTCGCGATGTAGGCGCGGACAAAGTAGCGTATGTGAATAGCGCCGGGAAAACCGCCATGCTTGATGCTAACGCAGTATGCGCAGAGTTACGCAAGCCCGACGAAGCATTTCAAAAAATGACCGGGCGCAAGTTTGATGCTATCTGGCGCGCGCCCGGCGGTCGCACCACGCCACGTACGCTCGCCTATGCGGCGCAGTGCGGATATACGCAACACGTCGGTTGGGCCAAGGCCGGATTTCTCGGCGATGAATATCCGAGTGAAACCCACAGCAACGACTTGCTGCTGAAAAGAGCGCAACGCGATATTCGCGACGGCGATATTTTGTTGTTGCACCTCGGCGTGTGGTCGCGCAAGCAGCCGCTCGCGCCGATTCTCGACCCGCTCATCGCCGATTTGAAATTGCGCGGCATGTGCTTCGCTACGATCCCACAAAGAAAAGCCGCGGCAAAATGATCGACTGGTTCGCCCATCTTTTTGCGCAGGTTCACGGCTGGTTGTTTGAACACGCCATACAGCCGTTTATGTATTCGATTGGCGCGATGACGTATATCGAAGAAAGCTTTACTGCGCTGCAAATATTTTTGTATGGGTTGATTGAGATTGCGTTGATGGTGGCGCTGATGCGCCCGCTGGAAAAATATTTCCCGGTGGAAAAATGGAGTGACCGAAGCGGTACGCGCGTCGATGTGATTTATACTTTGCTCACGCGCCTCGGCGTGTTGCCGCTAATATTTTTCTTTATGCTGGTACCGATCGAATCGACTGTCAGCGGTTGGTTGCGTCTGCACGATGTCATTCCGAAAAATCTGGAAGATTTTTTCCCTAGCTTGATTGCAGCGCCTCTATTAAGCTTCTGTATCTATTTGATTATATTAGATTTTTCTG
>JBEEJL010000159.1:0-2608 GCA_041169175.1 Pseudomonadota bacterium
ACTGTCATTCTGAACGCAGTGAAGAATCTGCTTTTCGGCAGGTAAATGCAACAGCAGATCCTTCGCTATCGCTCAGGATGACAGAAGCTACTACCCCCCAATATAAGACATCTCCACCTTCTGCAACTTCACCGTATCAGCAGTTCTAATTTCAGAATAATTATCCGTACGCAAACCCCAAACAGAAGCAATCGCACCGCGAATCGCATCATCGCTCGCGCCATTGCGCAACAGCACGCGCAAATCATGGCCTTCCGTCGCGAACAGACAAGTGTAAATTTGCCCCTCAGTCGAAAGCCGAGCGCGTGAGCAATCTTTGCAGAACGCTTGCGTCACCGAAGAAATCACGCCGATTTCGCCGCTGCCGTCTTTATAGCGCCAACGCTCCGCCACTTCGCCGGTGTAATTCGCGTCGGCGTTTTCAAGCGGCATGTGTTCGTTGATCATGCGCACCACCTCGCGGCTCGGCACCACGTCATCCATACGCCAACCATTCGTTGCGCCGACATCCATGTATTCGATATAGCGCACGATATGACCCGTGCCCTTGAAATGGCGCGCCATATCGACGATGGAATGATCGTTCAAACCTTTTTTCACCACCATATTAATTTTGATCGGCGTCAGCCCGACACGCGCAGCCTCGTCGATGCCTTCCAACACTTTCGCGACAGGGAAATCGACATCGTTCATCGCCATGAAAACTTTATCATCGAGCGAATCCAAACTCACCGTCACGCGCTTCAAGCCCGCGTCTTTCAACGCCTGCGCTTTTTTCTTCAGCAGCGAGCCGTTGGTCGTCAGCGTCAAATCCATATTCGGAATGCGCGCCAACATCTCAATCAACTTTCCCAAATGCCGCCGCACCAACGGCTCGCCGCCAGTCAGCCGGATTTTCTCAATGCCCAACGTCTGAAAAATCCGCGCTAAACGCTCAATCTCCTCAAACGTCAACAACGCCGTCTGCGCCAGAAACTCGTGATTATTATCAAAAATTTCCTTCGGCATGCAATACACGCAGCGGAAGTTACAACGGTCCGTCACCGATATACGCAAATCGCGCAAAGGCCGCCCGCGCGTGTCAGTAATCAAGTGCGCCTCGCCCGCCAAAGGCGAGGCAAGCGGCACGCCCTTGGGAATGCGTTTGTCGAAAATAGGAATAGTGATAGCCATATTGAAATGATAGCGGATTTAGGGGGTGGCGGGGAAGATTAAGGGCGGTGGATATTGGGTAAAATGCCTTTAAATTGGCTCCCATAGTTTGCGAATCGGAACGGCAAAAAGTTTTTCTCCGAATGGGGCCATTACCTCGCCGTCGTACAGCACTACGCCCCCCGCGAAATGTTTGCCCGCTGCGTCTTTCAGCTTACGCAAGCCTCGGAAATCCGATCCGGTAATAGTTGCCGATGCTTTCACTTCGACCCCTGCTATGCGTTGCCCGCTTCCCTCTATGACGATATCCACCTCTGCGCCATCCTTTTCACGGAAATGATAGAAGGCAAAAGAAGCGTCTTCCCAGCTCGTTTGCCGACGCAGTTCCTGAAATACAAACGTTTCCAGCATTTGCCCTAATAGCGGGCGATCAGCTTCCAGCGCCTTGGCATCCACTCCGAGCAATGCGCAGGCAAGCCCCGTATCGCCAAAATGCAATTTTGGGGTTTTGACCAGGCGGCTGAGTCGATTAGAATGCCAAGGGGGTAATTCTTCCAGCAAAAATACGCGGGACAGCAAGGTCACATAATCGCGTATCGTTGGCCGGCTTAACTCAAATGGTGCAGCCAAATCAGCGACGTTTAACAATCGCGCAGTCTGTCCGGCGGCAAGTGAGAGCAAGCGCGGGAGCGCCTTGAGCGAGTTGATGCGCGCAAGGTCGCGCACATCGCGCTGCACCAACGTCTCAATATATTCGCGATACCAGAGAGCACGCCGTGGCGCTGAAGGCCTGGCAAGCGCAGCAGGGTAGCCGCCTGCGGCAATACGCTCGGCTAACTCTTTGCCTAGCCTTGGCGAAGTGCGCGTCTTGAATCCTTCGCCGAACAAGGCCGCAAGAAATTCAGGTGGTCGCGCACTCAACTCCGCTTGCGCCAACGGATGCAAGCGCAAAATTTCCATCCGCCCCGCAAGCGAATCAGCTAATTTAGGCACCAGCAACACATTGGCAGAACCGGTGAGAATAAAACGGCCAGGTTTGCGTTTACTATCAACCGCTGCCTTGAGCGACGTAAACAACTGAGGCACTCTCTGCACTTCATCCAACACCGCTTTTTCAGGAAGATCGGCAACAAAGCCTATCGGATCAGCCAGCGCCGATTCCCGCAGCACATCGTCATCAAAGCTGACATAGCGATACCCCGATGCATCGCCCACTGCGCGAGCCAATGTCGTCTTGCCGCATTGGCGCGGGCCGTGAATCAACACGACGGGCGTGTCTGATAAAGCCGCGGTCAAACGCGAAAGCACGAAACGAGAAAGAAATGCAGAGTCAGCCATAGCGGCCAAGTGTAAACCAAAGTCTGGCTGATTGAAAGGTTAGGGTCCGACCAAATGAAAGGTTAGGTGGCGGCTGAATGAAAGCTTAGGTGGGGGCTGATTGAAAGTTTACCACGCG
>JBEEJL010000160.1:0-3624 GCA_041169175.1 Pseudomonadota bacterium
TAGAAGACAACGATCACGAAGAGCCGTCGCGTCAAATCGCGATGACCGATGTGATCGAGCAAAACATGGGCATGGAGCTCGGCGATTTCAAAGAAGAGCCGATGGAAGTGGAAGCGTTTGGCCGCATCGGCGCGCAGGCGGCGAAGCAAGTGATTCTGCAAAAAATCCGCGACGCCGAGCGTGAACAAATCCTCAGCGATTTCCTTGAGCGTAAAGAATTTCTGGTTACCGGCACGATTAAACGCATGGAACGCGGTAGCGCGATAGTTGAGTCGGGCCGCATCGAAGCCTTATTGCCGCGCGATCAAATGATCCCGAAAGAAAACCTGCGCATCGGCGATCGCGTGCGTGCCTATCTGGCCAAAGTGGATCGCGCCGCTCGCGGACCGCAATTAGTGTTGTCGCGCATCGCGCCGGAATTTTTGGTGAAATTATTTACCCTGGAAGTGCCGGAAATCGAAGAAGGCCATCTGGAAATCAAAGCCGCCGCTCGCGATCCTGGCGCGCGCGCCAAAATCGCAGTCAAGTCGAATGATCCGCGCATTGACCCTATCGGCACTTGCGTCGGTATGCGCGGCTCGCGCGTGCAGGCCGTCACTGGCGAGCTCGCGGGTGAGCGCGTGGATATTATTTTGTGGTCGGCTGATCCGGCGCAATTCGTCATCAACGCGCTCGCGCCAGCTGAAGTGACCTCGATTGTAGTGGACGAAGAAAAACACAGCATGGATGTGGTGGTCGATGAAGAAATGCTGGCGCAAGCGATTGGTCGCGGCGGACAAAACGTGCGCCTCGCCTCCGAGCTGACTGGTTGGGAACTCAACATCATGACCTCGGAAGATGCAGATCAGAAACACACCGCAGAAAATTCCGGCATTCGTGAATTGTTCATGGCAAAACTCGACGTCGATGAAGAAGTTGCCGACATTTTAGTCGCTGAAGGATTCAGCACTTTGGATGAAGTGGCCTATGTGCCGCTGGAAGAAATGTTGGAAATCGAAGCCTTCGACGAAGACACAGTGGAAGAATTACGCAGCCGCGCGCGTAATGCTTTGTTGACCGATGCGATTGCGTCGGAAGAACAAGTCGAGCACGCCGCTGAAGATTTGAAAACCATGGACGGCATGGACAACAAGACCGCACGTTTACTCGCATCGAAAGGTGTGACGACGATGGAATCGTTGGCGGATCTCGCAGTCGATGAATTGGTTGAAATGACGGCGATGGATGAAGAGCGGGCAAAATCGCTGATCATGACAGCGCGTGAGCCGTGGTTTAAGTAATATAGTAACTATTTGATTTAATTGAACTTTATGTAGCACCAAACGGATTTTAGAAACACATGGCTCAAAAAAATGTAGCGCAATTTGCTGAAGAACTAAACCTGCCAGCCACTCTGTTGCTGGAGCAGTTGCGCGCGGCTGGCGTAGAGAAAACTGCGGCTGAAGACGGCCTGACGGAAAAAGATAAAGCCAAGTTGCTCGATTACTTGCGCGAAGTACACGGTAACAAAGACACCAAAACCAAAAAAATTACCCTCGCGCGCAAGCAAACTTCCGAGATCAAAAAAGCCGACGCCACCACCGGTAAAGCGCGCACCATTCAAGTCGAAGTGCGCAAAAAACGCGTTGTCGTAAAAACTGAAGATGTAGTAGCCGAAGCGCCTGCCGTTGAAATTGAACCTGTGGTTGAAGTCGTACCGGTTGAAGAAGTCGTAACAGAAGCGATAGCCGCGCCACAACCGCCCGCTCCAGCTAGGCCTGTCGGCATCATTGACGAAGCGCAACGTCGCATACGCGATGAGGAAGATCGTCGCCAAGCTGAATTGATGGCGCGTCAGGCCGCCGATGCATTGGCGAAGCCGAAGCGCGTAGTCAAGCCGAAAAAAGCCGAGATCGAAGCTGCCGCTGCAGCCGAAGCGGAAAAAGTAAAAGCCGCCGAAGCTGCCGCTGCGAAAGCGAAAGCTGCAGTTAAAACCGACGCCCCCGCCAAGACGGTAAAAGCCGATGGCGCGAAACCAGCCGAACCAGCAAAAGAAGGCACGCTGCATCGCCCAGTAGCGAAACCCGGCGACAAGAAGCCGGTTAAAAAAGCCAAGACCACCACCACAACGTGGATGGAAGAGACAGCGAAAAAACGCACACTTAAAACGCGTGGCGATACTTTCGGTAGCACGCGCGATGGCTGGCATCACAAAAAAGCCGCGCGTAATAAAGCCGACGATAGCGAACACGCATTCTCATTGCCGACCGAACCTATTGTGCATGAAGTATTGGTGCCGGAAACGATTTCCGTCGCTAACCTGGCGCAAAAAATGGCCGTCAAAGCCGCCGAAGTGATCAAGACGCTGATGAAAATGGGTAGCATGGTCACCATTAATCAAGTGCTCGATCAAGAAACCGCGTTGATCGTGGTTGCAGAATTAGGTCACGTCGGCAAAGCTGCTGCGCTCGATAGCCCGGAAGTATTTCTCGATGAAACCGAAGTCAGCGATGCCGTGGCAGAGCCGCGCGCACCGGTGGTGACCGTCATGGGTCACGTCGATCACGGTAAAACGTCGTTGCTCTATACCATTCGTCGCACCCGCGTAGCCAGTGGCGAGGCGGGCGGCATCACCCAGCACATCGGCGCATACCACGTCGAAACCCCGCGCGGGATGATTACCTTTTTGGATACGCCAGGACACGAGGCATTTACCGCCATGCGCGCGCGCGGCGCGAAAGCGACTGACATTGTGGTGCTGGTTGTCGCCGCCGATGACGGCGTGATGCCGCAAACCATCGAAGCGATTGCGCATGCTAAAGCGGCGAATGTGCCGATCGTGGTCGCGGTGAATAAAATTGATAAGCCGGATGCCAATTTCGAGCGCATCAAACAAGAGCTGGTATCGCAAAGCGTATTGCCAGAAGAATACGGCGGCGATGTGCAATTCATTCAAGTGTCGGCGAAAACAGGTTTGAATATTGACGGTTTGCTCGAAGCGATTTTATTGCAAGCTGAAGTATTGGAATTGAAGGCGGTGAAAAATGCACCGGCCAAAGGTTTGGTAATTGAATCGCGTCTCGACAAAGGTCGCGGCCCGGTCGCCACAATTCTGATTCAGTCCGGCACCTTAAAGCGCGGCGATAATCTGCTAGCCGGTGCTGCCTTCGGCCGCATCCGCGCCATGCTGGATGAAAACGGTAAATCGATTGATGAGGCCGGGCCGTCGATTCCCGTTGAAGTGCAAGGCCTGTCGGAAGTGCCGCGTGCAGGCGAAGAAATTATGGTGATTAACGACGAACGCAAAGCACGCGAAATTGCGTTGTTCCGCCAGGGCAAATTCCGCGATGTTAAACTTGCGCGCCAGCAAGCGGCCAAACTCGACGACGTATTTGCCGAAGCAGCGCAAGGTCGAATCAGAAGCTTGGCCTTGATTATCAAAGCCGACGTGCAAGGTTCGTACGAAGCCTTGGTGCAATCGCTACAAAAATTATCCACCGACGAAGTACGTGTCAACGTCGTCCACAGCGGCGTCGGCGGCATTTCCGAATCCGACGTGAATCTGGCATTGGCATCTAAAGCCGTCATCATCGGTTTCAATACGCGCGCCGATGTCACCGCGCGCAAATTGATTCAGAGTTCCGG
>JBEEJL010000161.1:0-10617 GCA_041169175.1 Pseudomonadota bacterium
ACCATCGCCGCCGGCAAACAAACCATCAAGATTCCACTGATTGCCAACGGCGATATTACGACGCCGGAAAAAGCCAAATTTGTGCTCGACTACACCGGCGCCGATGCGGTAATGATTGGCCGCGCAGCGCAGGGGCGTCCGTGGATTTTCCGCGAGATTGAACATTTTTTACAAACTGGCGAACACTTACCGCCACCTGAAGTCACTGAAATCCATCGCGTATTGCTGGTTCACTTGGCTGACTTGCATCAATTTTACGGCGAACAAACCGGCGTGCGCGTCGCGCGCAAACATATCTCGTGGTACACCAAAGGCTTGGTCGGCTCAGCTTCGTTCCGTCATGCGATGAACCAATTACAAACTATTGAAGAACAATACAGCGCCATTGATTTATTTTTCAACGAGCTCGCCGCTAACGATTTGCGTTTGCGTTATGAGCCCGAATCCACCACTAACAAAGAAGAATTGGCAGCATGATAAAAGATAAAGAAGTCAGGGAGAGCGAGCTATCGGCCAGCGTGCGCCGCGTGCTCAAGCAATATTTTAAAGATCTGGACGGGGAAAAATCTGGCCCGGTGTATGACATGGTACTAGCCAGCGTGGAAAAACCTTTGCTCGAAGTGGTGTTGCAACACGTCGAAGGCAATCAAAGCCGCGCTGCAGATTTGCTCGGTCTCAATCGCAATACACTGCGCAAGAAAATGAATTTGTACGGCATTGAATAATTAGTCTTGTCATTCTGAGCGCGCAGCGTGAAGAATCTGCTGTTGAATTTAACCACGCATTAACCACTATCAAGCATAAAAATCCATGAACCCGATCCAACGTGCCCTCATTAGTGTTTCCGATAAAACTGGCGTCATCGAATTCGCCAAAGCTTTGAGCGAGATGAATATCGACATTCTCTCGACTGGCGGCACGGCAAAATTATTGGCGGGCGCAGGCATCAAGGTCACTGAAGTCGCCGACTACACCGGCTTTCCTGAAATGCTCGATGGCCGGGTCAAAACTTTGCATCCGAAAATCCACGGTGGTATTTTAGGCCGGCGCGATTTACCCGAACACGTCGCCAAAATGCGCGAGCACAATATTCCCAATATCGATTTAGTCGTAGTGAATTTATATCCTTTCAGCGCGACTGTAGCGAAACCTGATTGCACATTAGAAGATGCGATTGAAAATATCGACATCGGCGGACCGACCATGGTGCGCGCGGCAGCGAAAAATTATTTGCACGTCGGCATCGTCACCGATAGTGGAGATTACTTTAATATAATCAATGAGTTACGAAAAAATAAACAAATGCTGTCTGCTGCAACAAAAATCACTTTGGCGAAAAAAGCCTTCAGCCATACCGCCGCCTACGATGGCGCCATCAGTAATTATTTAACCGCGCTGAATGACGCTGGCGTAAAAGAAATTTTTCCGCGCAAACTCAATTTGCAATTTCATAAAGCGCAGGATTTACGCTACGGCGAGAATCCACACCAACAAGCCGCGTTTTACGAAGAACTGCCGCCGGTGCCCGGCTCGCTTGCCACCTTCAAACAACATCAAGGCAAAGAGTTGTCGTACAACAATATTGCTGACGCCGATGCGGCGTGGGAATGCGTGAAAACTTTTGACGTACCTGCTTGCGTGATTATTAAACATGCGAATCCTTGTGGCGCGGCAATCGGCGACAACCCGCTCAGCGCGTATAAACGTGCATTCCAAACCGATCCGACTTCGGCCTTTGGCGGCATCATCGCCTTCAACCGCCCAGTCGATGTCGCCACCGCGACAGAAATCGCCAAACAATTTGTCGAAGTGTTAATTGCGCCTGCCTTTGATGACGATGCATTAAAAGCCCTCAGCGCCAAAGCGAATATTCGCGTGCTTACCATTGATCTTGCTGACGGACTGAATGAATTTGATTACAAGCGCGTGGGCGGCGGCTTCCTCGTACAAACGCCGGATGTGAAAAACATTTCTGCTGATGAATTAAGAATCGTCACCAAAATAAAACCGACTCCTGCGCAAATGGAAGATCTGCTATTCGCCTTCCGCGTGGCGAAGTTTGTGAAATCCAATGCGATTGTTTTTTGTAGCCAAGGTCAGACCCTCGGCATCGGCGCCGGACAAATGAGCCGCGTGGATTCGACCAAAATCGCCGTAATCAAAGCTAACAATGCAGGACTAAAACTAGAAGGCTCAGTCGCTGCCAGCGACGCATTCTTTCCATTTCGTGATGGACTCGATGTGATTGCCGAAAACGGCGCGAAAGCCATCATCCAGCCCGGCGGCAGTATGCGTGACGATGAAGTCATCGCCGCCGCCGATGAACACGGCATCGCAATGGTATTAACAGGTATCCGTCATTTCCGTCATTAATCATTTATGCGAGTTTGGGGAAACATAAAATGAATATTCTGGTTATCGGTTCCGGTGGACGCGAGCATGCGCTGGCATGGAAAATTGCGCAATCAAAACGCGTCGGCAAAGTCTTCGTCGCGCCGGGCAACGCGGGCACGGCGCTGGAACCTGAACTTACCAATATCGACATCACCGAAATCGCCACGCTGGTGGAATTCGCCAAACGCGAAGAAATTTTTATTTCGGTCGTAGGGCCCGAAGGTCCATTAGCCTCCGGTATTGTCGATGCGTTCCGCGAAGCCGGGCTGAAAATTTTCGGCCCAAGCAAAGCTGCCGCACAACTGGAAAGTTCAAAAGATTTCGCCAAACGTTTTATGCAACGCCACGGCATTCCGACGGCCGCTTACGAGACGTTTACCAACGCGAAAGAAGCACACGCTTATATTGATGCACAAGGCGCGCCTATCGTGATCAAAGCCGATGGATTAGCGGCGGGCAAAGGCGTCGTCGTCGCGGCGACGCTGGATGAAGCGCATCAAGCCGTTGATATGATGCTGGCCGACAATAAACTCGGCGACGCTGGCGCGCGTGTTGTCATCGAAGAATTCATGGCCGGTGAAGAAGCCAGTTTCATCGTGATGGTCGATGGCAAGCATGTGCTACCGCTCGCCACCACGCAAGACCACAAACGCCTGAACGATAACGATGAGGGCCCGAACACCGGCGGCATGGGCGCGTATTCGCCCGCGCCGGTGGTAACCCCAGACGTACATGCGCGAGTAATGCGCGAAATTATTTTGCCCACCGTCCATGGCATGGCGGAAGACGGCATCGTCTATACCGGCTTTTTGTATGCCGGTTTAATGATCGACACACAAGGCAATCCGCGCGTAGTCGAATTCAACTGCCGTCTCGGTGATCCGGAAACGCAACCGATTATGCTGCGACTGAAAACCGATTTCACTATTTTGCTCGACCACGCCGTCAGCGGCACGTTAAATCTCACTGAAGCGGAATGGGACCGCCGTGCAGCATTGGGCGTAGTCATTGCGGCAGGTGGCTATCCCGACAATCCACGCAAAGGCGAGATCGTGAGCGGTTTGCCAAAGCCAAATGAACATGGCCGCGTGTTTCATGCCGGCACCAAACTCGACGGCAAAAATGTTGTTGTCAATGGTGGACGCGTGTTGTGCGCCACCGCTTTGGGTGTGAATGTAAAACAAGCCAAGCAATACGCCTATGAATTAGCCGAGCCAATCAAGTTCGACGGCATGCACATGCGCCGTGACATCGGCTGGCGCGCAATTCCCGGCGCGAAAAAATCAGCGTGACAAAAACCGTGTCGAATTTTTCCACCAAAACAAGCAAGACCGTCCCCTCCCCTTCAAGGGGAGGGATAGGGCGGGGATGGGTGTAGAAACAAATTTTCTACCATAATGTTTGCTTACTAAATGACAACCCATCTAGCCCATGCATTAGTGAAAAAAATCCGCGCGCATCTTGATCACGGCGGCGTCATCGCTTACGCAACTTCATTCTGTTTTGGCTTCGGCTGCGATGCAAATAAAATAAATGCAATCAATATGTTACTCAGAATTAAACAACGCCCGCGCAGCAAAGGTTTAATTGTGATTGCCGATAAATTTCAGCGGCTCGAATCTTTTATCAAACCGCTGAACGCTGAAGAAAAAAATCGTGCGCAAGCAAAATGGCCCGGCGCACATACTTGGTTAATGCCCGCATCACATCGTGTGTCATCTGCATTACGCGGACGGCATAAAAAAATTGCCGTGCGCGTTGATGCGCATGCCGATACCGTGCGCTTATGCAAAGCCTTGCGCATGGCCTTGGTGTCTACCAGCGCCAATGTGTCGGGCAAGCGACCGGTGAAAACTTATCGTGATTGTGTACGACAGTTCGGCAAAAGAGTATTAGTCGTACCTGGGCGCATGGGTCGCAGCAAAGCGCCTTCGACGATTCAGGATTTTGAATCAGGGAAAATTTTCAGGTAGCCGCCTCGTCATAAATGAAGACAACGGCTCTCACAAGTCTTAAATACTCCCGCTATTCTGGATGGGAAGGATTTAGGTGTTGTTTGCAGACATTTTAAATCCCCCCTAACCCCCCTTTTTCAAAGGGGGGAACTCGACATCGCCCGACCCTTTTGCAATTACATGAAACACGGCGTAGCTTCGCCCATCTGCAAATGGATGGGACATTGCGTCACTTCGCCCTATTGGAGGAAATGGAAACACAGCATTACACTGCACTATTGGAGCAGAGGGTTGTCGCATAATTCCCCCCTTTGTAAAAGGGGGGTTAGGGGGAATTTAAAAGGCCGAGCAAACATGCCCGCTGCATATAGCGCGGATAGGTGTAAGATTTAGCTAAAATTAAATGCCCCAACCACTCAAATTCAATTATCAAAAAATAAACATGCATAGCGAACAAGTCAAAACTTATCTCACCCAGCTACAAAATAAAATCATCGCCGCTCTCGAAGCCGTCGATGGAAAACAATTCATCCACGACAACTGGACGCGCGACGAAGGCGGGGGGGGTATCAGCGCCATGCTCGAAGAGGGCAATGTATTCGAACGCGCAGGTGTCGGCATGTCGCACGTATTCGGTGAAAAAATGCCGCCATCCGCCAGCGCGCATCGGCCCGAATTAGCCGGGCGCTCATGGGAAGCGATTGGCGTGTCGTTGGTATTACACCCGCGCAATCCCTATGCACCGACGGTGCATATGAACGTACGTTTTTTCAATGCGTCGAAACCCGGCGAAGCCGATGTGTTCTGGTTCGGCGGCGGCATGGACCTCACGCCCTATTACGGCTTCGAGGAAGATGCTGTGCATTTTCACCGCATCTGTAAAACCGCGCTGGATATTTCCGGTAAAGATTATTACCCACGCTTCAAAAAATGGTGCGACGAATATTTTTATCTCAAACATCGCAAAGAACCGCGCGGTATCGGCGGTATATTTTTCGACGACGTAAATGAAAATAATTTTGATTTCAGCTTCGGCTTTATGCAAAATGTCGGCGATCATTTTCTCAACGCTTATTTGCCGATTTTAAATCGACGCAAAGACATGCCTTACGGGGAACGCGAGCGCGATTTCCAAGCCTATCGGCGCGGACGTTATGTCGAATTTAATCTGGTGTGGGATCGTGGAACACTGTTTGGTTTGCAATCCGGCGGACGTAGCGAATCAATTTTGATGTCGTTACCGCCCATCGTAAAATGGCGTTATGACTGGAAGCCTGAAGCGGGCTCGGCGGAGGCGAAACTGTATAGTGATTTTTTATTGCCCAAAAATTGGGCAGGATAAATTCAATATAATCAAATGATTATCAATATACTGCTTTAAGCTTCTTTGTAAGCTAACTGCACCACATCTTCGCCGTATTTCTTCTCCAGCCGCCGCACAATAAAATGTCCGCGCGCCATATCTTGAAAATGATCGATGAAAATACTGTTGATCATCGCACCGGCGACTGCGCCGATAATCGGCACGGCTTGTGCGGCAGCTTTTTCTGACACGACAATGCCAAAACGCGATGCAATCAGACTAATCAGTCGAACTACTGCAGGCGCTGTCGCATCAACAGTGCCTTTGCGCGCTAGATATTTCGCCGCTTCGGTGACGGCGCTTGCCATCGCAGTCCGTGCAGCGAAATAACCGCTTTCACTGGCATCATCGCTGGCTGATTTGCCACCCATAGCAAATACCGACAAGCAGGATAATTTTGTATCCATATCGCTGATGTCTTCTCCTTCGCTACGCGCAATATCAGAAATGGAGCGCAGCATAATGATGGTGGAAATGGGTAACTCAATGGCTAATGCCGCTAAACCGAACATGCCACCGGCCGCGCCTGAAACGGTCGCGGCAATTTTGTGAAAACTATCCGATGATTCCGGCTTAATCTTGCTGTTCATAGAACTGACTGCAACATTGGTCGCTTTCATCAACGACGCATGCGCCGCTTTTTGCACGCCGTCAGAAATTTTTGCAGGCAGACGCGCCAGTCCTTTTTCTAACGGCGCGCCGAGTAAGTTGGTGATTTTCGCCGCGAAGCCGGGATTCTCCAGCAAGGCTTTGGCGCGCTTGAGATCATTGAGTTCATTTGTAGAAAGGGACATGTTATTTAACCTCGGAAAAATCTCGAAAAAACTTAGTCGGCAATTGATCAGGCAGACTATATTATCTTCCACGCGCTACTAAGCGCTTTAGCGCGAAAACGGGCGCCAACACCCACGGTATTGCAGCATAGCACCACAGCCGCAGACGCAGAGTAATCGGGACGGCTGATGCCCGCAATACAAGGCGAATACTACCAGTGAGACTACGTTGCGCAAACAGCTCGGCAATAAAGCGTTCGCGTGCGCGCTTGGCTTCGAGATTTGCGAATACTACAGCCGATGCGTTAACGCGCGTTGCGTCATGCAGCAGTTGCTCGGTTTCGACTAAAGCATGCTTATTATTTTTCAACAGCTTTTGCACGACTTCGTGCGCTGACATACTGCGCACACGACGCGAGAGACCGCCACGGCGATAGCGTACCAGCGGCTCGCGCAAGGTCAACGCGCCACCGCTGGCAATAGCGCGAAACACAAGTATCAAATCCTCAGCCACGGTGCCTGGCGGCAATGCGCCGAAACACTCGAACAGACGACGCGTCCATGCTTGGGCGGCACCCACCACATACGGCGGTCGCGCAACCCATTCATCTAAAGTATGCCAGTCCTGCAGAGGTGATGGCACAATTTCGCCATGCAGCACGCCGTTCTCATCAATGTCCACCAGCGCGCTCGCGATCAAATCGAGCTTGCAATCGCTCGCAAGCCATGCGGCCACAACCTTCTCGCAGCGCTGCGGCAACGAGACATCATCACCTGCAGTTACAAATAACAAATCCCCCGCTGATAGAGATACCAAATAACTCAAATGCGCGCCGATGCCCATGTTCGATTGATTGCGATTCAATATTATTTTGTGCGGCCCATGGTAAGCAGCGGCGGCAGATTGCATTTGCAGCCAAGTATCATCGTCTGACGTATCATCAGAGATAATAATTTCTAGCGGCGAATAGGTCTGCGCCAATGCGCCTTCGATGGCCTCGCGCACTGTATCGGCCTGTCGATAGGCGATGAGTAACATGGAGACAAGTGGCTGCTCGCTCAGCAGGTTACGGTCTATTGGCAAATGCTTTGTTTGTGAGTTCACTGATTTTGAATAAGTAACATTGCGCAGCGCCCGGTTAAACCATTTCTTATCATCTTTCGCCACATCAAGGGCGCAATAACCAGTCACCAATAATCTTGGTTCTAATACCTCTGCGGAAAGCTTTCACGCTGGCTGTCATGGCGTAGCGTGCATCAAGCTGCTGACACATTTGCTCATTCAGCCGTTCGCCTTTTCCCTGCGTTATGCCAACAAAATATAAGTCTTTAGAAATATGGTTGACCCAAGTCCGCCAATCGTTGAGCCAGCCAGACAAGTTAAGAGCGGCCTCTATTTCCCGAGCAGTAAGATTGTGGTAATAATCCCAATTAGCTGCCGTTGTAAAAGGAGACGCATCAGGATTGGTACGTGTGGTGCCATGTTCCTTTCTGCCTGTAGTGGCGCAAGTAATTAGTATCAGGCCGTTCGGCTTGGTCATACGCAGCATGTTGCCGAGAGTCTCTCGCCAATAAGGATTGTGCTCCAGACATTCAGCAGAAATAGCCGTATCAAAACTATTGGAGGGGAACTCAAGCAACTGTCCTTGGCAGGCCAAGTCAACTCCAAGGCCTAGTTGCAGGTCAGCACCCGTATAATCGCAATTGTGAAACAACTCGCGTACTGAACCATTGATATCCAACGAACCTACTTCAAGCACACGCGCTCCACTGAATGCTTGTGGATAAAATTCGCGGACTTTAGATATGAATTCTGCTTGCGCGGGATGAGCCATTAAAAGTTCCTATCAGTTAGTTTATTAGGGTAGGTGGTTGTCCAATATAGATTTCATTTAGTTCAACTTATGTAACATACGAGCTTAGCGCACCAGCGATTGTAAGCAGCGCATCTACATGCGAACGTACCGAGGTATCGTAGGCAATACATGCTTTCGGATCCGCCAATCTGCTCGTGCCGGAGCGCCAGCGGCCCACGGCATTATTCATCGCCGCATCAAAACTATTTTCGCTTGTAAGCGGAACATTAAGGTTGAACACCAATCCTGCTGGCGGCTTTAGCACTTCAGCACAGCCAACGTTAGCCGCCACCAACACCGGCGTGCCGCATAGCGCGGACTCTACGCCGACTAAACCGAAGGGCTCATAAATGGAAGCCATGACAGTAAAATCTACTGCGCGATAAACATTTTCAATATCGCTTCGATAACCTAGAGATCGTACATTCGACGGCAGACTGCTAACGCTGCCAATTGGCCGACCGGCTACAACTAAACTCACCGGTAACTTTGTCGAGCCAAAAAAATCTATCAGCATATCC
This sequence comes from Pseudomonadota bacterium, assembly GCA_041169175.1. GTDB lineage: Bacteria > Pseudomonadota > Gammaproteobacteria > Burkholderiales > JBEEJL01 > JBEEJL01. The sequence continues at coordinate 8,863 of JBEEJL010000161.1, forward strand.
AGACCTTTACGACGGTGCCCTGTTGATGCAAGTAGAAATACCGCGCGGTCATCGGGCAAACCAAGATCTGTGCGCAACTGGGCTCGCGTTTCTTTACTGACCGGCGTAAAAAGATCCCCATCTACAGGCGGATAGAGCAAGCGTATTTTTTCTGCAGCCAAGCGGTGAAAACGCTGAGCCTCATCAGCCATGCGCTGTGAATGCGCCACTACAACTTGCGCGTTATTCAGGTGAGCATACTCAAGCCGCGTCTTCCAGCGATCTGACCAACCGGGTTGTTGACCCATGGCCTCCAAATAACCAGGGTGTACGCCACCACAAATCGCAATATCTGCAGCAGCAGTCTGGTTACAGGCAAGCAAGGGAAATAAATCATGCTTGCGCTTGAGGCGACCAATGCGCCAATCGAAATAATGGTCACGCAGCTTGGCTGGCATACCCGCCATACGCACACGCAAAGGCTCTACCCAAGCATACTCCGGCAAATTAGCATCAAAAGTCTTAGCGATAACTACAGGCCGGATTCCCCGTGCATGCAGCCCACGGACTAAGGTCAGGGCATAACGCTCTATGCCGCCGCTATTGCGCAAGGCGTGATTGCACATCGACAATGGCGCATTGGGTACTTTCATGAATGGGATCGGCGTCGAGCTGATAATGAAATCATCATAAAGAAAAACCTACTAAAAATTAAGCTAAAACCAATGCGACCAAGTTGCCTTAATGCCATAGGCGCGGGTCTGGCTTGCTGGCTCAAAAAAATTACCGGCGATAACCCCATTGCGCGACAAAAACTTGGCCTCACTCCGCGGAATACGCCATCCCTGCGCATAAGGCTCTAGACGAATCGAATTTTCTGGATTAAACATATATTGCCAAGGCAATGCCACGCGCCAACCATTACGTACGTCGAGCATCAAATCTTCGGGTTTATCAAACACACCGAGAAAATCTACACTTAACTTGGCCTGCGTCAAGCGCAACCAACGAATATCAAGCCGGAGCTGGTGTGGTTTTTGCTCGATTAAGGCCACATTGCTGCCGAGATAATAATAGCGCCAGCGATATTTTTCATCCAGACCAGAGACATTCCCACCCGATGCAATATTGCGTCGCCACTGCCAATACCCCACGCCGCCATAGACGCCAACGCTATTTGTATCGCTGACTAAAAAACGTCGCTCTACTTGCGCAGATAAATCGCCAATACTTTCTAGCGTGCGCGAAAGAAATTTTCTGCCCGTATTCGTCTGACCGTCATATTCCAAACGCGCGCGTTGCTGTACGCCTCGAACAGCGAATTCCCATTGATTGCAATTCGCGCCCAAGCCCAAAGCAAAGCCAGGCAGCAGGCCATCTTCTTTGTCGATTAAATGATTATTATTACCTGTCTCGCGATATTCGTAACTTTCCATGCGCAGCCCTGCTTCGCTGAAAAACACGCAGTTCTTTTCTTGCGCTGCTACGTTGGATGTGGATAGATAGAAAAAAATATTACCCAAAAGAAACGACCAAATGTAATTGATTTGCATGTAGCAGTTTAGCAAAAAAAACGCCGGGGATACCCGGCGTTTTCAAAGTTGAAACAACAAATTAAATTAGAAACTACCCCAAGCACCCGTTTTGGTGACGTCGATGATGCCATCGCTACCTTTATCCAGCTCCAACTTGGCGCTGAAAGTGTCAATCGCCGTTACATACGCAGTGGCGTCTGACCCTACTATTTTAAGTTTACCCACTGAAGGGCGCGCACCA
>JBEEJL010000162.1:0-6227 GCA_041169175.1 Pseudomonadota bacterium
CGGAATATTTTGTATAAAGCCGAAACCGAACGGCGACAACCAGCCGCCGAGGAACATCAGGCTGGCCAGAGCGGCGACCAGAATCATGTTCACATATTCGGCGATGAAAAATACTGCGAACGCCATAGAAGAATATTCAACGTGAAAGCCGGCGACAATTTCCGATTCACCTTCGGCGACGTCGAACGGCGCGCGATTGGTCTCGGCGACGCCAGCAATAAAATACACCACAAACATAGGGAACAGCGGAATCAAAAACCAATTGATAAAGCCCAGCTCCCCGGTTTGACGTGCGACGATTTGCGCTAAATTCAAACTCTGCCCGGCCATTAATACCGTTACCAAAGCAAAGCCCATGGCAATTTCGTAAGAAACAATTTGCGCGGCGGAGCGCATCGCGCCAATAAACGCGTATTTGGAATTGGACGCCCAGCCCGCGAGTAAAATGCCATACACGCCCATCGAAGTTGCGGCGAGAACGAAAAGCAATCCAGCGTCAATGTTGGCGAATGCGGCAGTGGGTGAAAATGGAATAACCGCCCAGGCGACAATCGCCATCGACACAGAAATGATCGGCGCAAGAATAAACAAAAATTTATTTGCGCCGGCAGGAACTAACAACTCTTTGAATGCCAGTTTGATGCCGTCGGCAATCGGCTGCAAAATGCCCCAGTAACCCACGCGATTCGGGCCGATGCGCACTTGCATCCAACCGATGATTTTACGCTCGGCCAAAGTGGTGTAAGCGAAGCTCAACATCAGCGCGATGATCAGGACAATAATTTTGCCCAGCATAATGACGTAGGAGCCATAGCTGGCCCAAAAGTCGTATAAGTAAGTCATGCTGCGCGCTCCGCGCTAATTTTTTCCAGCGTCACGTCGCCAAACATCGCGCCAAGTATCGCCGTGTTCGTCACACCTGCCGCAACGCGCACGCAATTTTTCGCCAAGCCTGTGTCGCGTTTTGCTTTGAGCACAACCGCAGCGTTACCTTGTTTGATGCGAACTTCTCCGCCTTCGACCAAACCCAGCTTGTCGAATAGATCAGTGCTAACGCGCGCGAACTGCGCCGACTTACCATCTGCTGTTTTTTGCAGCGACTCTGCTCGGCGTACGATCGTATCAGTAGCATAAATCGGCACTTCGCCAATTCGTTGTATGCCGCCTGCCGTTGCGTTAACTATGGGCGCGACGCCTTCAACATAATTATTTAACGAGGCTTTAATTTGCGTATCGAGATTCGCACCAATTTCATTACGCACGGCTTCGACGCTATCAAATGAAAAATTGTTTATATTCAATAAGTTACCCAGCACACGCAAAACCTTCCAAGCCGGTCGTGTATCTGCTAAAGGTTTTACTACGCCATTGAAACTTTGCGCGCAGCCTTCAGTATTAATAAAGGTACCGGCCGTTTCGCTGAACGGCGAAATCGGCAACATTACATCGGCGTAATCCTGCGCACTGTGTTTGTAGGCGCTCATCGCAACGACCATATCGGCAGATTTTAGCGCGGTAATGGCTTGCAACGGTTGATAGGTATCCAGCTCCGCTTCGACGCCGAGCAATAGATAAGCCTTGCGCGGCTGCGCGAACATTTGCGCCGCGTTCAAACCTTTGCCGCCCGGCGTGGCTTTGGCAATGTACGCGCCGACACTATTCGCCGCTTCGCCCAGCACGCCGAATTTTGCGCCCGTCAGTTGCGCAATTTGCTGCGCCAATACATAGAGCGAAGAATAGTTAGGCATGTGTTGCGACAAATTGCCCAGCAGCACCGCCGCTTTTTCCTTTTCCGCTAAGCTCACAGCAATTTTGCGCGCGCTGTCACTGACGCTGACGTTGGCAGCGACAGCAGGCACCGTAACTTGTTTCGCCTCAGCGGCAGCTTTGAGAATTTGCGCCAGCATGTCAGCGGTTTGATTCGGCGCGACGATAGATTTATTGGCAACTTTCATGAGCCAATCGTCATCCATCGGATTCACCACGTTAACTTGCAAACCACGCTTAGCCGATTGACGGAAACGATTAGCAACCAGCGGATGGTCTTTACGCAAGGTGCTACCAACGATCAACACGCTCTTCAGCGCAGACAATTCCGCAATCGGCATACCCAACCACGGCGCGCCTTGCTGTTTGCCATCGAGAGAAAAATCACTCTGACGCAGACGATGGTCGATATTGTCCGAGCCGAGACCACGCACTAATTTTTGCAGCAAATACATTTCTTCCAGCGTTTGATGCGGCGTAGTCAACGCGCCGATTTGCTCAGGTCCGTGTTCAGCAGCAATTTGCTTCAAACCATTCGCCACATATTCCAACGCTTGTTGCCATTCGACTTCAATCCATTTGCCGTCTTGCTTCAACATCGGCTTTTGCAAACGCTGATCGGAATTCAAACCTTCATAGGCGAAACGATCTTTGTCCGACAACCAGCATTCGTTAATCGCGTCGTTTTCCAGCGGCAACACGCGCATCACGCGATCTTGTTTTACTTGCACTGCCAAATTGGAACCAAGGCCGCAATGCGGCGACACCGATTTACGCCGCGACAATTCCCATGTGCGCGCGGAATAGCGGAACGGTTTCGATGTCAGCGCGCCGACCGGACACAGGTCGATCATATTGCCGGACAATTCCGAATCGACGGTCTTGCCGACAAACGATAAAATTTCCGAATGCTCACCGCGACCGGCCATGCCGAGCTCCATCACGCCTGCGATTTCCTGACCGAAGCGGACGCAGCGGGTGCAATGAATGCAGCGCGTCATGTCGGTGGAAATCAATGAGCCTAAATTTTTATTAAATACCACGCGTTTCTCTTCTTGATAACGCGAAGCAGAACTACCGTAACCCACTGCCAAGTCTTGCAACTGGCATTCGCCACCTTGGTCGCAGATCGGGCAATCGAGCGGATGATTGATGAGTAAAAATTCCATCACACCTTTTTGCGCGTTGACCGCGTAATCGGAATGCGTTTGCACTTTCATGCCGTCGGTCACTGGCGTGGCACAGGCGGGCAATGGCTTGGGCGCTTTTTCTACTTGTACCAGACACATGCGGCAATTCGCCGCGATGGATAATTTTTTGTGATAGCAAAAATGCGGGATAAAAATGCCGAGATTATTCGCGGCTTCCATCACGGTTTTGCCGTTTTCCACTTCGGTTTGTTTGCCGTCGATTTCTATTTTCAACATAACATCATTTTCCGTTACGCCGTACACCCTTCGCCGTAGCGGAAGGAATATTCGGGCTGGCAGGGTTTGCCATAAGTGAACGTGTTGCAGGGTGGATAACCAGATCCATATCTTCCAAGGGAATAGCGCCCAGCAATACTTCGTCGCCTAAAATCAGCGCTCCTGTGAAACAGTGACGACCATTAAATTCAATCAACACAGGGCCGCAATACGAGCACAACTGCTTTTTGCCATCCGCTAAGGTCACCTCACGCTTTTCCAACTCGATCAAGCCAAGCTGAAGTGAAACATGCTCTGGTACACATAAATGTAAGGCGCCCGTATCCACCAGCGCATCAATTTGCATAGGCTCGCGATTGGATTCGCGCGGATTAGAAACAATTAGCTTCGCTCGCGTTAGGCCCATAATTTATGCCGCCTTTTCCATTTTGTGTTTTGCGCCGGGTCCGACCAGGCAGCACTTGTGTTCAATGTGATGTTCAAATTCCGCGCGATAGGTTTTGATGAATGCGCGCACCGGCATCGCCGCCGCATCACCCAGAGCGCAAATGGTGCGGCCTTGAATGTTGTCAGCCAAATTCAATAACAAATCCAGATCTTCCTTGCGGCCTTGACCGTTTTCAATGCGCTGAATCACGCGATACAACCAGCCGGTACCTTCACGGCACGGCGTGCATTGACCGCAGGATTCTTCAAAATAAAAATAAGCCAAACGCTCGGCCGCTTTGACCATGCAGGTATCTTCGTCCATCACGATCACCGCGCCGGAGCCGAGCATCGAACCGGCTTTGGAGATGGAGTCGTAATCCATGTCGGTATTCATCATGACTTCGCCGGTCAAGATAGGCATCGACGATCCGCCGGGGATTACACCTTTGAGTTTTTTTCCGCCGCGCATACCGCCGGCCATTTCGAGTAACTTGGCAAACGGCGTACCCATTTTCACTTCGTAGTTGCCCGGCTTGTTGACATGGCCGCTGACAGAAAATATTTTGGTGCCGCCGTTATTCGGCTTGCCCAGATTCAAGAACCAATCGCCGCCGTTGCGCATAATGAATGGCACGGCTGCAAAAGTTTCAGTGTTGTTAATAGTGGTCGGCTTGCCGTACATGCCGAAGCTGGCGGGAAATGGCGGCTTGAAACGCGGCTGGCCTTTTTTGCCTTCGAGCGATTCGAGCAAAGCGGTTTCTTCGCCGCAAATATAGGCGCCATAACCGTGATGCGCGTGCAATTGAAAAGTGAAATCGGAACCGAGAATATTGTCGCCGAGGAAACCGGCGGCGCGCGCTTCTTCCAGCGCCAATTCAAAGCGCTCGTAGTCGGCCCAAATTTCGCCATGAATATAGTTGTAGCCGACTTTGGTGCCCATCGCATAGGCGGCGATGGCCATGCCTTCGATCAGCGCATGCGGGTTGTAACGAATAATGTCACGATCTTTGAAAGTGCCCGGCTCGCCTTCGTCCGAATTGCAGACCAGATATTTATCGCCGGGAAACGCGCGCGGCATGAAACTCCACTTCAAGCCGGTCGGGAATCCTGCTCCACCGCGTCCACGTAGTGAAGATTTTTTAACTTCGGCGATGACTTCTTCTGGCGTGATTTTATTCGTCAGAATTTTTTTCAGCGCTTCGTAACCGCCGCGCCGCTGATAGTCGCCGACATGCCAGTTGTCGCCAGTGAGACCGGCCATAATAACTGCGTCGGGTCCGTAATCAAGCATACTCATTTGCTCAACTCCCCGATTAAGGCGTCGAGTTTATCTTTCGACATAAAGCTGCACATACGCTTGTTGTTGACAATCAACACTGGCGCATCGCCGCACGCGCCCATGCACTCGCCTTCTTTGAGCGTAAATTTACCGTCGGCGCTGGTTTGGTTAAAGCCGATGCCGAGTTTATGTTTCAAATGATCCGCTGCTTCGTTCGCGCCGGACAACGCGCACGGCAAGTTGGTGCAAATGGTAATTTTGCTTTTGCCCACCGGCTTGGTGTTATACATATTGTAGAAGGTCGCGACTTCGTACACCGCGATCGGCGGCATCTCAAGGTACTGCGCGACTTCGTCCATCAATTCATTCGACAGCCAGCCGTGTTCATCTTGCGCAATGGCAAGCGCCGACATCACCGCCGATTGCTTTTGGTTGGCGGGGTATTTGGTCAACTCACGGTCGATTTTTTCTTTGGCTGCGTCCGACAACATTTACTCGCCTTTCCAATAATCAACGACTGCTGAAGCTTCGGTCATATGTTTAAGTTCGCCACCAAAAGCGCCGATTTTTTTCGAGTCGGGATATTCGCACACTTCAGCCGGCATCATGGTGCTGACGGAAATATAGGCGAGCTCAGCGTCGGAGGTATTGATAATTTGATGCGCGGTTTCCGCGCCGCCAACGGGGCAACAAATAAAATCACCGGCGCGGATTGCGCGCTTCTCTGCACCGTAACGCAATGTGCCACTACCGCGCACGATGAAAAACATTTCTTCTTCCGCGCGATGGCTGTGAAACGGGCACGAGCTTTTACCCGGTTGCACCACATCATATGAGTAGCCTAAATCTTTTGCGCCAAGCAATGGGCCAATGCGCGCACTAGCGGAGGCAAATTGCTGGCCTTGCGAAAACGGTTCAAGCTTAAGCTGGTCGATATTAATCACTTTGGAGTTGATCACGCTCATCGATCAATCTCTCCGAACACAATATCCTGCGTACCGATAATGGCAACGACGTCGGCGATCATATGACCGCGCGCCATTTCGTCCAGCGCAGCCAGATGCGGGAAACCGGGTGCGCGGATTTTCAGGCGATACGGTTTGTTGGCACCATCTGAGACCAGATAAATGCCGAACTCGCCTTTCGGATGTTCCACCGCCGCGTACGCTTCGCCGGGCGGAACGTGCATGCCTTCGGTGAAGAGCTTGAAGTGATGAATCAGCTCTTCCATGTTCTCTTTCATGTTTTCCCGATTGGGCGGCGCGACTTTGTGATTATCGATAATCACCGGGCCGGGATTTTTGCGTAGCCAGTCGATGCATTGA
>JBEEJL010000163.1:0-3460 GCA_041169175.1 Pseudomonadota bacterium
CGCCTGACGTTGTGATGCGTTGACAAATAAGATCGCGTAGAGGGAGCTGCGGCATTTGAATGTCAAGATGACAGCTGCTTCAACGCATTATTTTTTGTTCAATCATGCTGAGTATGCCGCGCAAAATATCCACTTCGTTTTTTTCCAAACGCGCACGCGAGAACATGCGGCGTAGTCGTTGCATCATGCGCTTCGGGTGAGTTGGGTCGAGGAAGTTGATGTCGATGACGACTTTTTCCAGATGCGTATAAAGATATTCCAACTCTTCAAACGTCGCCGGTTCGTGTTCGTTGATGTCCGTGAACGCACCGAGTGATGTCGCCATGCGCAATTCATAAGCGACGATTTGCACGGCCGAAGCTAAATTGAGCGAGCTGAATTCCGGGTTGGCCGGAATGGTGATGAGCAGTTGGCATTTATCCAGCTCGGCATTGGTGAGGCCGGACATTTCGGCGCCGAAAAATAATGCGACAGGGCCAGAGGCGGATTCTTGGACTAATTGCTCTGCGCCCTCGCGCACCGACACCATTTTGTGCGATAAATCTCTGCGCCGGGCGGTGACGCCTGCGACCAGCACACAACCTTGAAAGGCTTCGTCCAGCTCGGTGCAAACTTGCGCGCGACCGAGCAAATCAATGGCGCCGGTGGCACGATCATCGGCGTCGGCATGGGGAAATTTTTTCGGATTCAGCAACACCAGTTGCGATAAACCCATGGTTTTCATCGCCCGCGCCGCCGCGCCAATATTGCCCGGATGGCTTGTGTGGCTGAGGACGACGCGTATTTGGTCGAGCGGAGAAGTTGGATTCATATTAAAATTGCACTTGGCCTTGTGTTTATACATACGGCGCTACAACCACCGTTCTTTTCAAATACTGAGAAATTCATGCATCCCATGCTTAGCATTGCCGTGAAAGCGGCTCGTCGCGCCGGTTCGATTATCAACCGCGCTTCCCTCGACCTCGACAAGCTCACGGTCACCAGCAAGAGTCACAACGATTTTGTTTCCGAAGTGGACCGCGCGGCGGAAGACGCCATTATCGACACCTTGCGCGAGGCCTATCCCGACCACGCGATTCTAGCAGAAGAGAGCGGTGCTTCTCCCGGTAAAAATAAAGTCATCAAGTCGGAATACCAGTGGATCATCGATCCGCTCGATGGCACCACCAATTTCCTCCACGGCTTTCCGCAATATTGCGTCTCCATCGGCCTGCAACAAAAAGGCATCATCACCCAAGCGGTGGTGTACGACCCATCACGCAACGAACTCTTCACCGCCTCGCGCGGACGCGGCGCGTATATGAATGAGACGCGCATGCGCGTGTCGAAAACGCGTGAGTTAAAAGATTCGCTTATCGGCACTGGTTTTCCGTTTCGTGATTTTGACAATCTCGATGTCTATATGAAGATGTTCAAAACGCTGATGCAAAAAACTGCTGGCATTCGTCGCCCCGGTTCGGCTGCGCTCGATTTAGCTTATGTTGCCGCAGGTCGGCTCGACGGATTTTGGGAAATGGGCCTCAAGCCGTGGGATATGGCAGCGGGCTCTTTATTGATTCAAGAAGCCGGTGGATTGATTACCGACTTGCATGGAAAAGATGGCTGGCTCGAAAGCGGCGATCTGGTATGTGGCACGCCGAAAGTATTTACGCCTTTGTTACAAACCTTGATGCCGATGATGCCGAAAGCGTAAATAGGTGCCAGCTAACAAAGCTTTGTTCATTGCTATAACTTGAACAAATGGTTTGAACCGAAGAGTGAAGTTCCCTCCCCTTCAAGGGGAGGGTTAGGGTGGGGATGGGTGTCAGCGCAGACTCAAACATTTCACCCCCATCCTAACCTTCCCCCGTCAAGGGAGAAGGGACTCCTTGCTTCGAAACTGAATTGACGGCGAACTATGTTTCAAATGGATGATTATTATTTTGAAAGCGAAGCACCCCCCTTACGTCTGCATTAAAGCCTGAAAATGGAAAATGCTAAATTAAAAATAATGAAATATAATCAATAACTTACAATAGTTTATAACATGACAAACAACAATCAAAAACATCGCGTCATTATCGTCGGTGGTGGCGCAGGCGGGCTGGAATTAGCAACACGCCTCGGCAACTCACTCGGCAAAAAAAAATTAGCCGACATCACCTTAGTCGATAAAAAACCGACGCATTTATGGAAACCGCTGTTACACGAAGTCGCAGCGGGCAGCATGGACATTCATGCGCATCAGCTCGATTATTTGGCGCAAGCGCGCTGGCGGCATTTTAATTTTCGCCTCGGCGCGTTGGAGTCGATCAACCGCGCTGCGAAACAAATTTCTATCTCAGGTTTAGTCGATGACGACGGCGAAGAAATATTACCGCCGCGCAATTTAAGTTACGACACGCTGGTGATTTGCGTCGGCAGCACGGTGAATGATTTCGGCATTCCCGGCGTGGTACAACACGCCCTCGCCCTCGACACCGCCGAGCAGGCAGAAAAATTTCATCGTAAACTCGTTGCAGCTTGCGTGCGTGCGAATGCGCATCAAAAGACTGATGCGAACGTCGATGTCGTCATCATCGGCGCTGGCGCGACTGGCGTGGAGCTGTCAGCCGAACTGCGCAATACCACCGATGTACTGGCTGGCTATGGTCTAGACAAACTCAACCCGTCGGAAAACGTCAAACTCACCATCATCGAAGCCGCGTCGCGCGTGTTGCCGCCGTTGCCGGAACGCGTCGCCGAATCCGCCCACGAATTATTGCTACATAAAAATATTAACGTGTTGGTAAACGAAAAAGTCACCGAAGTAAAAGCCGACAGCGTGCTCACCGCCAGCGGCAAAAATATCCACGCCGATTTAATCGTCTGGGCCGCAGGTATCAAAGCGCCGGACATTTTGGCCAATCTCGACGGACTGGAAACCAATCGCCTCAATCAACTGGTCGTGCATCAAACTTTAGCGACAACGCGCGACGACAATATTTTTTCCTTTGGCGATTGCGCCGCCTGCCCGTGGCCGGAAAAATCCACGCCCGACAAACCCGCCACCATTCCGCCACGCGCGCAAGCGGCGCATCAACAAGCCAGTCACTTATTGAAATCGATCAAAGCGCGCATCAACGACGGCGGGCTGACTAATTTCCGCTATCAGGATTTCGGCTCGCTGGTTTCATTCGGCGATTACAAAGCCGTCGGCAGTTTGATGGGCAAACTCATCGGCGGCAGCCTGTTCATCGAAGGCCTGCTCGCGCGCTTGATGTATATGTCTTTATACAAAATGCATTTGATTGCGCTGCACGGCTATTTCAATGTGGTACTCGATACCGCCGCGCGCTTTCTCAAGCGCCGCACCGAGCCACGCGTGAAGTTACATTGAAGTTTTTTTGAATGTTTGGATTGTAAAATCTATTTTTTTGCCAAACTTTGGCACTCCCAAACATCCCGCAATAGCAGGCTGTGTAAAAAGTCAGGCCGACCT
>JBEEJL010000164.1:0-2516 GCA_041169175.1 Pseudomonadota bacterium
CTAGCGTTGTTTTCTAATTCTTGTTTGGCAAGGACTATCCATTCTTTGTGCATCATTCTTATCATAAGCGTTAATGGTAACTATTTGTTTTAATTAAACTATTTTACATTAATTTCCACTGTATTTTTTCACCTGCGCGCATCGGCACCAGCGTGCTGTCACCAAATTTAATTTCAGCCGGAACCGGCCAAGCTAATTTTTCCAGCGTGATTTTTTCTGTGTTGCGCGGCAGTTTATAAAAATCCGCGCCGTAAAAACTGGCGAAGCCTTCGAGTTTGTCGAGAGCGTTTACTGCGTCGAATGCTTCGGCGTACAACTCAATGCCTGCGTGTGAAGTATAAAGTCCGGCGCAGCCGCAGGCATGTTCTTTGGTGTGTTTGGCGTGCGGCGCGCTGTCGGTGCCGAGGAAAAATTTGGGGTTACCGCTGGTAGCAGCGTTAACTAAGGCTTGGCGATGACTTTCGCGTTTGAGTATCGGTAGGCAATAATTATGCGGGCGAATGCCGCCTTGAAAAATCGCGTTGCGGTTGAGCAGTAAATGATGCGCGGTGATCGTCGCAGCGATATTTTTTCCAGCACTCAGAACAAAATCAGCCGCATACGAAGTGGTGATATGTTCCAGGACGATGCGCAACGCAGGAAATTTTTTTGCCAACGGCGCGAGTATCGTATCGATAAACACTTTTTCGCGGTCGAATATATCCACGTGCGCGTCGGTCACTTCGCCGTGGAGTAGTAGCGGCATATCGTGTTGTTGCATGGCTTCGAGCACGGCGTAAGCTTTTTCCATCGACGTCACGCCTGAAGCAGAGTTAGTGGTGGCGCCTGCCGGGTAATATTTCACGGCGTGAATAAAGCCGCTGGCTTTGGCTTTAGCAATTTCTGCTGGCGACATATTGTCGGTGAGATATAAAACCATCAGTGGTTCAAATTTCATTCCGCTTGGAAGCGCATCGACAATGCGCTGTCGATATTCTGCTGCCGCTTGCACCGTGGTAATCGGCGGTTTGAGATTCGGCATAATGATGGCGCGAGCAAAACGATTGGCGGTGTCGGGCAATACATCGCGCATCAAATCGCCGTCGCGCAAATGTAAATGCCAATCGTCGGGCTTGGTAATTGTTATCATAAGTTATTGATTATATTAATGTTTTATTGGTGGCGCGGGAGTGATCGCATCGCTGGCAAATAATTGTTCGGCATCGACTGCATCAAATTGATATTGCCGATTACAAAATTGACAGGTCACTTCTACTTTGCCTTCTTGCTTCAACGTTGCCGTGACTTCGTCGTGGCCGATCATGCGTAGCATACCGACCACCCGCTCGCGCGAGCAAGTGCAACGAAAACTCACGGCGATGGGTTCGAATAAGCGCACATCTTCTTCGTGATACAGGCGATGTAAAATTTCTTCCGGCGGCAATAACAATTCAGCGGCTTTTACCGTCGCGGCCAGTTGCACGGTGCGGTTCCATGCATCTACATCCAGCTCCAAGTCGCCGGGTAATTTTTGCAGCAACAATCCGGCCGCTTGATTATTGCCCGTGGTCAGCCACAAGCGCGTCGCGAGTTGCTCGGAAGTTTGCATATAATGTTGCAAAGTTTCCGCCACCGTCTCGCCGGTGAGTTCGACTATGCCTTGGTAGGTTTGGCGGCTATCTTTCGGGTCAATCGTGATGACAAATCGACCGTCGCCCGTGAGCTGACGAAAGCTGGCGAGACCATCAAGCGAGGCTTCGTCCCATTGCGCCATCGCGCGCAACGTGAGATCGGAATTGCATTCGACCACCAGCAATTTCACCGCGCCGTCGCCCTGGATTTGCATAATCAAACTGCCGTCAAATTTCAGCGTGGTGGCGAGTAGAGCAGCAGAGGCCATCAGTTCACCCAGAATATTTTTGATCGGTAGCGGATATTCGTGTCGTTCCAGCACTGCTTGCCATGTCGCGTCGAGCTGCACAATGCTGCCGCGTATCGGCGTATGTTCGAAAATAAATTTTTGTAACGAGTCAGACATCGGTTTTTTCAGCTTTCAGTTTAAGCGCTAATTCATACAGTGCATTACGTTTGCCGCCGGTGATTTGTGCGGCTAAAGACGAGGCTTGTTTTAAGGGCAGTTCAGCCAGTAACAAGCGCAGCACGCGTTCACTTTCAGCCGAGTCGTCCGGCTGTGCCGATGCGCCTTGCACCAATACGACAAACTCACCGCGTTGATGGTTCATATCGGCTTCGAGCCACGCTCCCGCGTCAGCCAGATTACAGCTATGAATTTGTTCGAATAGTTTAGTCAGCTCGCGCGCGAAGCTTATTTTACGCTCGCCGCCAAACACCGCGACACAATCTTGCGTGAATTCCACAATCCGATGCGGCGCTTCGTAAAAAATCAGCGTCTGCGAAATGTCGGCCAACCCTTCGAGCGATTTTTTTCGCCCGCTGGATTTCGCTGGTAAAAAACCAGCAAATAAAAATCCGCCTTCACCCATTCCTGCTGCGCTTAGCGCGGCTACCGCGGCGTT